>NZ_JASAUT010000194.1:0-575 GCF_029952935.1 Bradyrhizobium sp. Mp19
GGCATCACCAAAACCGGCAACAGCGAGGCTCGGCGCATGCTCATCGAGGCCGCCTGGAGCTATCGATATCCGCCTCGCGTCGCGAAGGAGAAGGCTGAAGTGATCGTCCGTCTTCCAAAGGCGGTCCGGGATATTGCCTGGAAGGCGCAGCTGCGGCTCTGCAAACGATATCGAACGCTGAGCGCTGCTGGAAAGAAGCCAACCATCGTCGTGGCCGCAATCGCGCGGGAGCTCTGCGGCTTTGTATGGGCGATCGGCCGGGAGGTGAAGCCGGTGACAACGTAGTCAAGCTCGCGCCGGCCTGTCTGGCCGGGAGCAGGACACTCGGTCAAGGCAACCCTCGAGAGCCCCATCGGGCCGGCATTCAATCCGACGCCCGCACTAAGTCCGAGGTAGGCCTGCGACGAAAAACGCTCATGCGGTCTCGACCCGCGAATGGAAGATTGATCGACCGTCGCCATCGTCGTTCTGCTCCCGACCTGACAGCATCACCTTGCGATCGTGCTCAACACCGCACCTCTGGTGCGGTGACGGGTGCTTCGCGTCTTTTTCCTTGCAAAAGGACATGGAAGGGG
>NZ_JASAUT010000195.1:0-560 GCF_029952935.1 Bradyrhizobium sp. Mp19
CATGCCAAGATCGGCGAGCTGGCGTTGGAAAACGATTTTTTGTCCGGCGCGCTCACCAAGGCGGGCCTGCTGAGCGCAAAGCGATGATCGACCGCGGTCATGATCTTTCTATCGTGCGCCAGGCGAAGGTCCTGAAGCTGGCTCGCAGCACGGTCTACTATGAACCTCGGCCAGTTTCGGCCGAGGACCTTGCCTTGATGCGTCGGCTCGATGAGCTGCATCTCGATTATCCCTTCGCGGGAGCGCGTATGCTGCGATCGTTGCTGCGGCGGGAGGGGGTATACGCCGGTCGCCGCCACATCGCGACGCTGATGAAGCGCATGGGGATCGAGGCGGTCTATCGTCGCCCGAACACGAGCAAGCCGGCTCCGGGTCACAAGATCTACCCGTACCTGTTGCGCGGATTGAAGATCGAGCGGCCCGACCATGCGTGGGCAATGGACATCACCTACATTCCGATGCGGCGTGGCTTCGTCTATCTCGCGGCGGTCGTCGATGTGTTCAGCCGACGGGTCCTGGCCCATCGCGTCTCGATCACAATGGAGGCGGCCTTCTGCGTC
>NZ_JASAUT010000196.1:0-525 GCF_029952935.1 Bradyrhizobium sp. Mp19
TGCCGCGCGGCGAACAGGATGGAAGTGGAGCGTCGACCATGATGAGAGGGCTACGCCGGGCTCGTGACGCAGGGAGGGCGTAGCCCGACCGGAGTTACGAGCCCGGCGTCGGCGCGATCCACAGCGGACCGCGCCGACTGGTGATCGCGGCCGGCTGGTTATGCAAGTGGTTCTTCCGCCAAGAGGAATCACTCGCGTGCCAGGCCGACACATTACCGATCACCAAATGAGGCTCTACATGAAGTACCGTCAGACCGATAGCCCGCCCGTGGCCGCCGCCAAGGCGTCGTTCAGCACCTCGACCGCTTACCGGATCGAGCAGGATCGACGCCTTCCGTCGCAGAAGAAGGCTCCTCGCGGCCGTCGCCGGCCAGATCCCTTGGCCCGCGTATTTGAGACAGAGATCGTGCCGATGCTGAAGGCCGCCCCCGGTGTGCGGCCGGTCACGATCTTCGAGGAGTTGCTCCGACGCCATCCTGAGCTCGGCGCCGGCATCCGTCGCACGCTGGAGCGCCGGATCCGGGC
>NZ_JASAUT010000197.1:0-522 GCF_029952935.1 Bradyrhizobium sp. Mp19
CATGGCGGCGATGTCCGATTCGACGCAGTCGATATCGTCAGGCTCGACGCAGTCGATGCCGGCTGCTGCTGAAGAAGCTGTGCCGGTCGTTGAAGCCCCGTCGGTGCAGGCTGACCTGACCGAAGGCACCCTGGTGGTGCAGACGCTGGAGCGTCCGCTGCGTCCGGGCGAGGTCTCGCTCGACGAGCTCGAGCGCGCTTTCCGCGAGACCGAGACCGAAGTCGCCGCGCCCGCGCCGGCCGCCAAGCCCGCGGCCGCTGCGCCCGCCGCCGAGCCGACTGAGGCTGCGAAGAAGCCGGCCCGCAAGGCCGCCGGTGAGGATGTCCAGGAAGGCGACAAGATCGCCAACCAGTCGATCCGGGTCAATGTCGACACCCTCGAACACCTCATGACCATGGTCTCCGAGCTGGTGCTGACCCGCAACCAGCTGCTGGAGATCTCCCGCCGCAACGAGGACACCGAGTTCAAGGTGCCCTTGCAGCGGCTCTCCAACGTCACCGCCGAGCTGCAGGAAGGCGTCAT
>NZ_JASAUT010000198.1:0-520 GCF_029952935.1 Bradyrhizobium sp. Mp19
AGCAAGGGCTAAATTCCAGTCCCGAAACGATTAGGACTCCGCTAGCCCTCGGCCAACGCTCGCAGCTGTGCGACCACCTAATCTCTGAACCTGAACCGGAAGATCCACATAAATCCCATCGGGGCGATTTCCGGAGATCACAAAACGATCGAAGAAGGCGAGACGGTCGAGTTCGCAGCGGCATTCGAGAGCTATGTCGACCATCAGGTCATGCGGCGACTTTTGCAGCGAGGTAGAAAATGTTTCTGACCTGGTTCAGCGCCGGATATAAACGCGACTGTCGGGACGACGTTGCGGACCTTTTCGCTCGCCAGTTGTCCGACCGGCGTTAGGATGCAAACTCTGGTGAACATCATTGCGGGGAATCCCACGCAAAACACCTTTTAATGAACGCACGAAACCGGCCTTACCGACAGCGCACCTAGCTATTCTGTCGGCGGGAACGGTTTGGAAGCATCAACCACCACTTCCGGCAACGCAAATGATCTGCGCATTTGGATTGATACATCAGCGCAGATTG
>NZ_JASAUT010000199.1:0-514 GCF_029952935.1 Bradyrhizobium sp. Mp19
CCCACGCCGGGCAGCGAACGCATTAACTTCGCATCGTCCGCGATCTGCGCTTCGGCTTTAATCAATGCGCTGATGTCGGCCTCGATCTCGGCGATCTCGCTGTCGAGGACCTCGATGAGGCGGCCGATGCGTTCGGCCATGGCGCGATCGTCGGCCTCGCTGCGCCGGTTCTTCTCCTGGGCGCGCATGAGGACCAGCTGATCCCGCCGTTTTGCAAGCCTCGCCAAGGCGCCCCGTGCAGGATCGGCGACCTGCTCGGGGGCGGGCTGCATGGCCCGCGCAAAGGCCGCCAGCATCCGCGCATCGATCGGATCGGTCTTGGCGAGTAGGCCGCTGGCCCGTGCAAAGTCGCGGGCACGGGCCGGGTTGATCCGTGCGAACTGGATCCCGGCCTGACGCAGCGCCTCGCGAAGCGCGAGGTCATAGATACCCGTCGCCTCGAAGACGACCAGCGCATCGCATTGCCAACGCGCCACCTGCTGTGTGATGGCCTGTGTCGCGTTGGCAATGCGCC
>NZ_JASAUT010000020.1:0-135553 GCF_029952935.1 Bradyrhizobium sp. Mp19
GTCCACGGCATATTCTTGCATGACCGCATAATTCATCACGAGCGGCAAGCCGTAGATGAAGCCTTCCTCAGCGATGTTCTTGGCCTCTAACAGCCTGGGCCAATCGGCATTGTTCTGCGCAATTGCCGGGGTGGACTTCGCCATGGCTACGGTGAGCGCGCTCATTGCAGCAGAGCGAAGCAGATCGCGTTTCGTAAACATCAAAACAACTCCTTCCGGTTCACAGCTTGTAATCATGCACGTATAGGTAGCAGGAAACTGATAGCGCCCTGTGCGATGGTTGGCTATGCAAAAAGCGGTCAATCCAATGCGCGCCCAATGATAGGCTCCGCGATCCGGGGATGTTTAGATGCCCGGATGTCGCAGCGCTCATGCGGGCTACGAGCAACCTAGGCCGAGATGTCGACCGCCTGGCCGGCCTTGCCGGCGTTCTTCTGGAACGCCTGCTCGATCAGCTCCTTGATCTTCTGCTCGACCGCGGCGCGCTGATCCGGCGTCATGTTCTTGAGGTCTTCTTCCGACATGCCCATGCTTTTGAGGATGTTCGCACGCATCCGGTCCATCGGGCTCATCTGCGCGTATTTGAGAAACTTCTGCTCGACGGTGTCGCCGAGCGAGCTGCCGCCGGTGGCGTCGGCGGTCAGCGGTTTCTTCAATGTGCCAGTCGTCATGCTGGCGGTGACCGATCCAAGGGCCGAGATCGACGTCATCTGCGCGCGCAGTCCCCGTTGCAATGCTGCAATCGTGGAGCAAATGACGTGCCATCCGTTGCAGCCGTGATTTCAAGGGGATCGCGACGCCGCCACGCGCCTACGACGCGCCGCGGGCAGCTTCTGCCGGGTGAAGTTTGCCGGTTGCGGCCTTCAAGCTATGGTGTGCACGATCACGGGACCCGCAACCCCGGTTGCGGCCTTCAGGCTATGGTATGCACGATCACGGGACCCGCAACCGCGGTGGCCTGCCCAACCAGCAATGGGCCGAGATTGTCGTCGATCCAGGCCAGCGCGCGGCGGTTGGCCTCTTCGGCGCCGGCATGGTTGTTGAAGACGCTGATCGCGGTAACCGTATCGTCGCCGGCATAGACCACGTAATAGGCCATGAAGCCTTCGACGTCGCTGATGATCGGGATTGCGCCTTCCTTGATCCGGCGCGCGAGTTCTTCGGCGCTACCAGTCTTCGCCTTGGCGTGACGGATGGCGGCATACATGCGTTCCTCCTTCCGGCTGCATCGATCGGGCTGCGCTTCGCGCATGCGCGATCGTACGCCGGACCGGGTGGCGACGCCATCGGGATTGCGGACGGATTAGCTGAAACGCCTGCTCACGACCGTGCGCCGGTCGGGGAGTTTTGGCAGCCTCGCCACACCCGCGCGCGTTGTCGTGGTCCTTGGGCCGGGGGCGGGCTCCGGCTCCTGTTGCTGCAGAAACAGCGTGGCTTCGAACAGCACGCCGGGGGCCTGCTTGGCCGTGCCCGAGCACACCGCCCGGTTGCCGTTGAACGAGCCGGTCAGCTGCGCCTCGACCTCGTCGCATCCGAACACGGTCGTGAACGGGCCGTCGGCATAGCGGTGCGTCGTCAGCGTCGCCGTAAAGCGGTCCTGATCGAGCTGATAGGTGCCGCCATAGGTGAACATGGCGTCGCCGCCCGAGATCCTGCCATTTGCGAGCTGGACTATTCCGGTGCCTTCGCCCTGCGGCGTCCGGAACCACGCCGCATATTTTCCATCTCTTTGCATGACCGTCATACAAACAGAAAACCCTGCGTTGTCGTCTCCCTACGTTGCAAGCGCCGGGACTTCTACTATGCGCTGTTGCGAGGGTTAACGAACCGACAAGGCGATGGCGCGACTTTCGTGAAGCGGTATCGGACTGGCGCGCGGCGACCGCGCCGGCGCACGCCACCGGTCACAAAAAGCCACGGCCCTCGCCAGGGGAGCTAGCGAGGGCCGTGTTGGTACACCGCGCCGCGCCTAGGTTCGCGACGAGATGTGGGAGCTCGTAAAAAGTCCTACTCAGGCATGATCCGTTTCCAACCGGTTTCCACTTTGCGGGATCAGGCCGTTAGAAGGGCAGCAGCACGTCGAGAACCTGTTGGCCGTAGCGCGGCTGTTGCACGTCGGTGATCTGGCCGCGGCCGCCATAGGCGATGCGGGCCTGGGCGATCTTCGAGGAATCGATGGTGTTGTCGCTCTGGATGTCCTCCGGGCGCACGATGCCGGCCACGATCAGCTCGCGGATTTCGAAATTGACCCGGATCTCCTGCTTGCCCTCGACCACGAGATTGCCGTTCGGCAGCACCTGGGTGACGACCGCGGCGACGTTGGTCTGCAACGCTTCCTGACGGTTGACCGAGCCCTTGCCGTCGCTGGAGGCCGTGGAGTCGGCGGTCAGGATGCGGCCGGGCAGGATCTTGTTCGGCTGCGTGATGGTCTGCGAGCCCAGGAAATTGGTGACGCCCGAGTCTTCCGAATTGGTGCGGCTGCGCTGGGTCTCGTTGGCGATCGCGGCCTTATCTGTGAAGTTCACCGTGATGGTCAGGATGTCGCCGACGCGTGCGGCGCGCTGGTCCTTGAAGAAGGCGCGGGAGCCGCTGCGCCACAGCGAGTTCGGGCTGTAGGAGGCGACCTCGGGCTTCGGCATCGGCATCTGCACCGGCTTGTAGCCGGGCTGGGTGGTCGGATTGTCGATCGACGACAGCTTCGGCTGCTCGCCGATCTGGGAGAGACGGTCGATCGACGAGCAACCGCTGGCGATCGTTCCGAGTGCGAACAGCGCACCGGTCAGGACGAGGCGGTTGATGCGGTACTGGGACATGAACTTTACTCGGCGTTTGGTGCGACTGAACTCAGCTTGACGGAAGCGGAATTGGACTCGGTGGCGTCGGCGGTCGGCGCCGCGCGCGGGGTCGCGACCGAGATCGAGACCTCGCCGCGGCCGGTGACGACGCCGGAGACGGCGCGCTTGGACTGCAGATTCATGACGCTGACGGTGTCGCCCTCGGCGCCGCCATCCATCGCCTTGCCGCGGATCGTCAGGTAGAGGCCGGCGGTGCGGTAGATCAGCGTGACATTCTGGTCGCGGGTGACGAGATCGGGCTTGGCGAGGTCGGCGACGCGCAGCGCCTGGCCGGGGCGGAGCTGGCGGCGGACCTGCATGCCGACGGCGCTGTCGCGCACCGCCGCGTCGTTGCCGATTTCGGCTTTCGGGCGGCGCTCGACAATCACGTCGGAGGCCTTCAGCACGTCGCCGCGCTCGACATTGCGCGTCAGCACGGCGGCCTCGATGGTTTCGATCGCGGTTCCGGTGAAGCGCAGCTTCGACGGCGCGGCGCCGGCGTCGTTGCCGATCTCGAAGGTCAGGTCGAAACGCGTCGAGCGCGGGTCGTAGCGCACGGCGATCGGCTGCATCACGCCGGTATTGGTTGCCTCGAGGCGGATGTCGCCGGGATCGCGGTCGAAGGTCAGCGCGATGTTGCCGGCCCTGCCGAGTCCGTGGCGGCCCTCCAGCGCGCGCGACACCTGCTGCTCGATCTCCTTGCTGTCGATGGTGCGCGCCAGCCGGGTGACGGTGATCTCCTTCAGCTCGCGGGTATCGACGCCGATCACCTGGTGCGAGCGCAACACGTTCAGTACTTGCGCGACCGGCAGCGTGCCTGTCGTGCCGAGGTCCGGCGCGCGGTAGACCGCGACACTGCCGGCGGTGCCGGCATTGTCGATGAGGTCGCCGACCCGCACGATGTCGTCGGCGACCGTGATGCTGGCGCGCAGCGTCGGCACCGCGACGGTCTCGCGGCGGCTTTGCGCGGCAGCCGAAGTCATCGAGGCTGCAAGAAGCGCGGCTGCGATCAGGAGTGAGCGGGCAATCATCGACATCATCCTCAGCGGAACAGGTTGGAAGTCGACTGCATCATCTGGTCGGCGGCGGAGACCACCTTGGAGTTCATCTCATAGGCGCGCTGCGCGGCGATCAGGTCGGAGATTTCCGAGACCACCTCGACATTGGCCTGTTCGAGGCTGCTCTGCTGCATGTCGCCATAGCCGTCGGTGTTGGCGGTGCCGTCCTGCGGCTGGCCGGAGGCCGGCGTTTCCTGGAACAGGTTGTCGCCGATCGGCATCAGGCCGGCCTTGTTGATGAAGCGGGTCAGGCCGATCTGGCCGATGTTGGTCGATGCGGTCTGGCCCGGCAGCGTCACCGAGACCTGGCCCTGCGCATTGATGGTGAGGCCGGATGCGTTCTGCGGGATCGTGATCGTCGGCTGCAGCAAATTGCCCTGCGCGTTGACGATGCGGCCCTGATTGTCCATCTGGAACGAGCCGTCGCGGGTGTAGGTGAAGGTGCCGTCCGGCATCAGGATCTTGAAGAAGCCTTCGCCGCGGATCGCGATGTCGAGATCGTTGCCGGTCGGCGACAGCGTGCCCTGGGTCATCATGCGCGGGGTGCCGACGGTCTTCACGCCGCCGCCGAGGTCGATGCCCATCGGCATGATGGTGTTCTGGTCGGAGGCCTGCGCGCCGACCCGGCGCACATGGTCGTAGATCAGGTCCTGGAACGCGGCGCGCTGCTTCTTGTAGCCGGTGGTGCGCAGGTTCGCGATGTTGTTGGAGATCACCTGAACGCTGAGTTCCTGTGCCGCCATTCCGGTCGCAGCTGTATAAAGTGCGCGCATCGGTCAATCCCCCGGATCAATTCGGCACGTCGGCGAGCTTCTCGATCGCCGATTTGTGCAGGTCGCTCTGCTGCTGCAGCAGCGAGGCGATTTGGGTGTAGGTCCGCGTGATCTCGATCATGCGGCTCATCTCGACGACGGAATTGACGTTCGACTTCTCGATGAAGCCCTGGCGGATCTGCGCCTTGCTGTCCGGCAGCGCCTGCGTGCCTTCGCCCGGTGCGTAGAGGTTGGAGCCTTCCTTCAGCAGGCGCTGGGCCTGCGCGAACGAGACGAGGCGCAGCTTGCCGCGGATCGAGTCGAGGCGGGAGGTGCCCTCTAGCACGGTGATGTTGCCGTCGGCGGCGATCGAGACGTCGTGGTCGGTCTGCTGGAAGGTGATCGGGCCGGCGGTGCCGAGCACCTGGTAGCCCGAGGCGGTGACCAACTGGCCGCGATTGTTGATCTGCAGGCTGCCTTCGCGGGTGTAGCGCTCGCCGCCCGGCGTCTGCACCACCAGGAAGGCATTGCCGTCGATCGCGACGTCGAGCGGGTTCTTGGTCTCTTCGGTCGGGCCCTGCGAGAAATCGTGGAAGGTCGCGCGGTCCTGCACGAAGGAGACGCGGCGGTCGGAGGACGCGAAATTGTCCTCATGCGCGTTCGAGGACAGATATTCCTGGAACAGCGACCGGTCGGCCTTGTAGCCGTTGGTGTTCATGTTCGCGATGTTGTTGGAGACGACATCCATCTGCCGTTCCAGCACCATCTGCTTCGATAGGCCGACCAGAAGGGTATTCTGCATCGGTGGTTCTCCCCTGTGAGGCGATCCGAATGCAGGTTCTCCCAAACCTTCACGCCGGACCCGTCGGTAACCATTGGGTTCTCCCAAACCCTCGGGTCACGTCGTCCTCTCAGCGAAAGCCGTGCCAACTTGAAATAGCGTGTTATTTGAACGGCTTAGGTGTTTGGCAGTGGCGCGCAAGGGGCGGCAGAAAGGTCTTGTTGACCATGTTTGCCCGGCAGTTTTTTCCTAGTGGATGGTAAATCCTAAGCTTCCGTTAACCATTATGACCCTAGCGTTGCCATTATTGGGGCGCGTGTGCGCCGGCGGCATTTGTATCGCGTCTTCAAGCCAGGGCTGGTGCCAATCGCGTTCGCATCCTTCTGGGTGAAGCGAGCGGACGATGGCGGACGAGGAAAAGACTGAGAGCGGCGAGGGCGCGGCCGCTCCGAAGAAAGGCAAGCTCAAGCTGATCATTGCCGTCGTCGGCTTCCTCGTCGTGCTCGGCGCGGGCGCCGGCGGCTGGTTCTTCTTCATGCGCGGCCACGGCGAGGAGCAGCACGCCGAAGCGCCGCCGCCGAAGCCGCCGAGCTTCGTCGACGTGCCGGACATGCTAGTCAATCTGGTCGGCGCGCCCGGCGAGCGCGTGCAATATCTCAAGCTGAAGCTCGTGCTCGAGGTCAAGGAAGAGAAACAGGTCGAGGCGATCAAGCCGGCGCTGCCGCGCGTCACCGACCTGTTCCAGACCTACATGCGCGAGCTGCGCCCGAGCGACCTCAACGGCTCGGCCGGCCTGTTCCGCCTCAAGGAAGAACTGACCAAGCGCGTCAATCTCGCGCTGGCACCCAACCAGGTCAACGCGGTGCTGTTCAAGGAAGTCGTGATCCAGTGACGGGGTGGATGTAAAGCCATGGCCGGCAACGACCAGATGGACCAGGACGCCATTGCGGCCCAATGGGAAGCCTCGCTCGATTCCGAGGATCCCGAGGCGGCCGCGGCGGAAGCCGCCAAGAACGAGCTCACCGAGAACATGGCGCTGCAATGGGCCGCCATGGTCGAGGACGGCAGCCGCGACTTCGGCGGCAAGAACACCAATGGCGAGCGCGTGCTGTCGCAGGAGGAGATCGACAATCTCCTCGGCTTCACGGTCGGCGACGTCAGCCTCGACGACCATTCCGGCATTCGCGCCATCATCGATTCCGCGATGGTGTCCTACGAGCGTCTGCCGATGCTCGAAATCGTGTTCGACCGCCTGGTGCGGTTGATGACGACCAGCTTGCGCAATTTCACCTCCGACAACGTCGAAGTCTCGCTCGACCGCATCACCTCGGTGCGCTTCGGCGACTACATGAACTCGATCCCGCTGCCCGCGGTGCTCTCGGTGTTCAAGGCGGAGGAGTGGGAGAATTTCGGCCTCGCCATGGTCGACTCCAACCTGATCTATTCGATGATCGACGTGCTGCTCGGCGGCCGCCGCGGCCAGACCCAGCTCAAGATCGAGGGCCGGCCCTACACCACGATCGAGACCAACCTCGTCAAGCGGCTGGTCGAGGTGGTGCTGTCGGATGCCGAGCAGGCGTTCCGGCCGCTGTCGCCGGTGACCTTCACGATCGACCGGCTCGAGACCAACCCGCGCTTTGCCGCGATCAGCCGCCCGGCCAATGCCGCGATCCTGGTGCGCCTGCGCATCGACATGGAAGACCGCGGCGGCAATGTCGAATTGCTGCTGCCCTACGCCACCATCGAACCGATCCGCAACGTGCTGTTGCAGATGTTCATGGGCGAAAAATTCGGCCGCGATCCGATCTGGGAAGGCCATTTCGCCACCGAAGTGGCGCAGGCCGAGATCTCGGTCGACGCGGTGCTCTATGAAGCCGATATCCCGCTGAAGGAGCTGATGAAGCTCAAGGTCGGCGACACCCTGCCGCTGGATATCCGCTCCGACGCGCTGGTCTCGGTCCGCTGCGGCAACGTCACCCTGACGGAAGGGCGCATGGGCCGGGTCGGCGACCGCGTCGCGATCCGCGTCACCAAGAATTTGCGTAAACCCCAAACCACCTTCGCGATGTTCGAGAAGGCGGACGAGCGGACCAAGATGATGGAGGCACCATGAGTCATGTGCTTGGACTAGCAATCGAGAGTCTGGTAGCCGTGCTGCTGATGCTGACGATCGGCTATTGCTGGCTGCTCAACAAGCGCCTGCAGCGGCTGAAGGCCGACGAGCATTCGCTGAAGGCGACGATCGCCGAACTGATCACCGCGACCGAGATCGCGGAGCGGGCGATCGGCGGGTTGAAGCACGCGGTGCGTGACGTCAACGAGAACCTCGGCAACCAGCTCGATGCCGCGACGCAGATGTCGGGGCTGCTGAAGAGCCAGCTGGCGGAGGGCGACCACGTGGTGCGCCGCCTGTCCAAGATCGCGCTGGCCGCGCGGCCGTCGGAGCCCGCGCATGCACCGGCACAGGCGGCTGCGCCCGCCGCGCCAGCGGCGCCGGCGCCCAGGGTCTCGGCCGCGCACGCGGTTGCCGCGGCGGCTGAAGCCTTCACCGAGCGCAGGAGGGCCGGCGGCCTCGCTGCATGAAGTTGCTTCGTGACATCAGAGTGATGCCCGTGGTGCTGGTCGCGATCTTCGGCCTGATGGTGCTGAAGGTCGCCGGCCTCGTGCTCGATGGCGGTTACGTGTTTGCCGACGATACGCCGCCGGCCGGCCAGTCTTGGGCGCAGCAGAACTTCAACTTCCCCGGCGCCGGCAAGGCTGCGGTTGTTGACAGCAAGATCAAGGGCGATCCCGGCGACATCACGGGATCGGTCGAGCACAAGGAGGCCAAGAAGGACGAGGCGCCGAAGCCGGCCGCACCGGCCGCGGAGCCGTCAAAGCCCGATGGCGTTGTCGTCAATCTGGATGCACCCGCGCCGGTGTCGGCGTCGGAGCGCGCGATCCTGGAACGGTTGCAGTCGCGCCGCCAGGAGCTCGAGACGCGCGCGCGCGAGGTCGAGATCCGCGAAAGCCTGTTGAAGGCCGCCGAGAAACGCATCGAGGCCAAGGTCGAGGAGGCCAAGGCCAATGATGCCAAGGCGAATGCCGATGCCGCGGCAAAGGCGGAAGCCGATGCCGCGCGTTTCAAGGGCATCGTCACCATGTACGAGAACATGAAGCCGAAGGACGCCGCGAAGGTGTTCGATCGTCTGGAAATGAACGTGCTCTACCAGATTGCCTCGCAGATCCAGCCGCGCAAGATGTCCGACATCCTCGGCCTGATGCAGCCGGAAGCCGCCGAACGGCTCACGGTCGAACTCGCCCGCCGTGCCGGCGGCGACAAGTCGGCCTCGACCGACGACCTTCCCAAGATCGAAGGCAAGATGCTCACGCCGAAGACGAATTGACGGGTGCTATCGGGAGGTCCGTCAATTGGCGCTGGCCCGCTCAGCCGTAAGCCAGATCCGACTTAACGCCGGGTTGCCTGCATCTCATCCAGATCATCGCGATGAGGGTCGCACACATGAACGGACCGACGGGCACGAGTGCGACCGGATAGGTAAACCCCGCCAGGACAAGCACGCCGAACCCGATCCGGAGTTCGGAGCGATTCGAGAGCAGCGAGCCACGTTCGGCCATGGGCGCGTTCATGAGAAAGATGAGCGCGAGAGCCAGGAGCGCCGTATCGTAGATCGCGAAGTAGGGAGAGACGAGCAATGTTGCGACGAGCAGGCTCGCGGCCTTGACGGCGAAGCTGACGTTGCGGCGCCATATGATCAGCATCCACGTCGCGGCTGCCGCAGCGACCGCAACGTGCAATGCCATGGCCGATCCGTAGCCAAAGCCGGCAAACCGAAGCAAGCCGTAGACGCTCTGCAGCTTGTACCAAGCCAGTGTGCCGGTGAGATGGAACTGCGTCGTCGCGAAGATGGCTGCCTCACGGAACCCCTCAAAAGTGTCCCAGCCGAAGGTAAGCCCGGTGAGCAGCATGAGCACCGGTACCACCAAACTGGCTGTGATGAAGACGGTCCAGCGTCCAGTAGCTATCAGAACGAGGGGAAGCAGGACGCCATATTGCGGCTTGAAGATCAGCAGCGCGATCAGGAAGCCACTGACGATCGGACGCCTGTCCAGCGTCAGCAGAATGGCGCCGAGCAGCGATGCCGCGAGCAGGGAGCTCTGGCCGACAATGAAATCGTAAAGAACGGCCGGCACGGCGAATGCCAGCAGCAGTACGGCGAAGCGCGGCCGAATGGCGTAAACAACGACCGCCCAGCATAGCAGCTTTGTGGTGCTCCAGATCCAGAACGCGGTCGGAAACGGCAGCAGTGCCAGCAGTGCCGCCGCAAAGAAAAAAAACGGCGGGTAGAAAAACGGTATCGGCACCTCGTAAACGGGGAACGGAGCCTGGTTCAAGCTGGGGTGTATTTGAATGATCGCTTGCCGCAACCGCGGCCAATCGTAGGCGGTGGCGGCATGGCCATCGAGAGCCATCTGCCCCGCGCTCCAAAAGCATGAAAAGTCGAGCCCGGTCGCGCCGGTACCGTCAACGACTTTCGGTAGCACGCAGTACAGGGTAAAGCCCAACACGATGAGGCAGGCAATGGCCAACGCACGGTCGTATCCGCTGCGCTCCACACGGGCGCGCGCCATTCCAAATCCGTTCATGAAACTGCCAGAAACTAAGAATTGCTTGAAATGTAAGCGTTTGTATACCGCAACTGGCGGTGGCGCAAGCGAGTGGCCGATCTCCATGCGGCGTTGGGTTAATCGCCAGGAGTTCCGCGCATGCCCGGTGGATCGGGGGTGATCCTCTCGATGCAAAGGCGGAAGCCGACGCCATCCGCTTCAGGGATATCGTCATCACGTACGACAAAGGTGCAGTCGGAGGCGCTGCAGCGCCATGTGCCGGCTGGCAGACGGGGATGTTCGCTGTCTCCGGTCATGCGGGCTCGACGGGATCTCAGCGAAGCCAAACGCGTATCGACGCCGAGAGGTGTCTGATTGCGATCTTATCCCAATGCGAGATGCGGAGATCTTTTGCGCTCTGCCCGATGGGCACGATCGCCACCGGGCACCCGGGTTATGGTAGCCTTAACCGGTAGCGTTAAGTTGCAACCGATTTGTCATTCTGGAATTGAAGTCGCTATGTCTCAAGGTGGTGTTTCAGGAATTGCCGATGCTGAAAGACATGCCATGGCTCACCGCGCCGCGCGCCCGACTGTACGTGAGTGGCGTCGCTATTGTGCTGGTGCTGACCCTTGCGAGGTCGCTCTTGCTGTTTTACCGCGATGGCGGCTATGGCGCGAATAATTTTCTGCTCGGCTCGGACTTCCTGACGTTCTGGGCGGCCTCGCTCCAGGTGTTAGCCGGGCATCCCGCCGAGGTTTATGTACCCGAATTGCATCTGCTTGCGGAGGCTCCATACCTGCGAGAGGGCTACGAGGCGTTCTTCTATCCGCCGACGATGCTGCTCTTGTGCGTGCCGCTCGCGCTCGCGCCGTATTTCGTCTCGCTGTTCGTATTCATTGGTATGACGGCGGCGTCGTTCGCCGCGGTGATCTGGCGTATCTTGCGAACGCCCTGGTGCCTGGTCGCGATCCTCGCCTATGCGCCGGTCTATCTTAATGCCGTGGCAGGGCAGAACGCCTTTCTGACGGCATCGATCCTTGGGTGCGGTCTCAACATCATGGACCGGAGGCCAAAGCTCGCGGGCGCGATCCTCGGGCTGATGGTGATCAAGCCGCATTTGGCGCTGGCCGTGCCGATCGCCCTGATCGTCACAGGTCGCTGGCGCACGCTGATCTGGGCAGGTCTGTCGTCGATTTCGCTCGTCGTGCTGTCCGTGCTGCTGTTCGGCCTGGATACGTGGCTCAACTTCCTCGACGTCTCTCACTCGGCCCGACAGGCTCTGGAGAACGGCGACGTCGAGTTTTCATTGCTGCAGAGCGTGTACGCGACAGCGCGCCTGCTCGGGGCCGGCGTCAACACGGCCTTTATCATTCACGGCCTCGTGGCGCTGGGCATGACGTGTGTGCTGGTCTGGATGTTGCGTCAGAACATCAGTGCTGCGACCGAACGCTCGATCATCGTGCTCGCCTGCCTTCTGATTACGCCGTTCTGCCTGTTCTACGACATGCTCATCATGGCGCTGCCGCTGGCCTGGATGCTCCGCGAATGGTTGAAGGTCGGCTTTCCGGCCTGGTCGAAAATGGTGCTTGGCGTGACGTTTCTCGCGCCGATGGTCTTCTACCTACCTGTCCTCTATCAACTGTCGGTCGTGAAGCCGCTGCCTTTTGGTTCTCCGGTCATCATCCTGTTCTGTTGGTTGCTGGTCCGGGAGAGCACGCAGACGCGGCAAGCGGCGCATGGCGAGCGAGAGGTCGCGGCGGTCTGAGTTCGGAGCACCTCACTTTGCGCTAGGTCGCCAATCGCCGCGCCGGCGGCGACAAATCGGCCTCGACCGACGACCTTCCCAAGATCGAAGCCAAGATGCTCACGCCGAAGACGAATTGACGGGGCTGCCGTCAGGTTTTCGGGAGTGGAGACCGGTGCAGATGGACAATCTTCCAATCCGGGCCTTGCTTCGCGATCACGAATGTGACGCGGCCGAGGCTGCTATAAGGCTGGCCATCCTTCATGACCCCGGAGATGGTGTCGAACCCGGCGAGCACCACCGTCCTCTCGTCGATCAGGAGAGTCTCCGCGCTTTGCAGCGCCACGGTGTTGGGGCGCGAATTGAGGATTGTCGTTTTGAAGTATTTGCGGATTTGCTCCGGCGTCGTCATGACGACCTTGCCGAACGTTCCGATCATGGTCGCTTCCGGGGCATAGAAACTGACGATACCCTCAAGGTCGGCGTCAGCGAAGGCTTTGCTCCAGCGCTCAACGAGCTGCGCTGCGTCCTCCTTCGGATCGGCTTGGGCAATCGAGACACTCATTAAAAGAGCAAGAATTGATAGTGGCTTTCGCATGGGTGATCCTCTCAAAAGAATTATTGCAGAACAATCGGAAATCGAGTGAGGCAGCAGGGCTGCTTCCGCGTTGCGATAAATCATTAATGCCAATCAACAGGGCGGCTGGCCGCTTCGATGTCCGTCCGGCCGAGTTCGCCAAGTCGCCCCGATCCGGTGCAATGGACCAGCGGGCACAAGGCTTCCGCAAATCGCCGGCCTGATGGTCGCGATCCTTCGCCGACATAGGCGGAGCAGGGCGGCTTGTGGCCCCCCTTCTTGTGGCCCCTTGGCGTACATCCGCGCCGAACGCTTTCAACGCCATTGCAACAGAGCCATCGCAGACATTGCCAAATTGCTTGATGCGAGTCTAGCATTGGCGTGGGGAAGGCGAGCGCGACTTCGCTGTTTTGGAGCCTTCCGTGATTGCGGTCGCATGGACCGCGGCCTTAGTTGATTGATTGAATTGCTCATTTGTGCCGGGCGCGAAGCTGCGCCCGATCAGACATTGAATTTTTAGTCACCAAGAAATTTCGAGGAAACCAATATGCGTAGCCTGTTCATGATGCTTGTCGTCATCGCCACCACCAATCTGGCATGGGCCCAATCCGAACTGGTCAAACGGGGCGACTACCTCGTCAACGGCATTCTGGCTTGCGGCAATTGCCACACGCCCAAGGGACCGAACGGCGACGTTTTGGAGAAGGCGTTTTCGGGCGGAGGATACTGGGACGAGCCTCCGTTCACGGTGCATGCCGCCAACATCACGCAAGACAAGGAAACAGGCATCGGAAACTGGAGCGATGCCGATATCAAGAAACTGCTGCGGACCGGGCAAACCCCAAAGGGTGTGCATACCGCGATGGTCATGCCGACCAGCTTCTATCACATCCTGACGGAAAATGATCTCGACGCGGTCATTGCATATCTGCGTACGATTACGCCGGTCCACAACAAGGTGCCCGATCCGATCTACAAGGTCCCTCAAGTCGAGAACGTTCCGCCGGGCGGCGAGAACGCGTTCGCCGAACCGATGATGAGCGACAAGGTGCAGAAGGGATTCTACCTCGTCACGATCGCGCATTGCATGGCGTGCCATACGCCGATTGGACCGAGGGGACGAGAATACAAAAGCAGCCTTGGCACCGGTGGCGTCAAATTTTCCGGGCCGTGGGGAATCTCGGTCTCACGCAACATCACGCAGAACAAGACGAATGGGATCGGCACATGGAGCGACGACGAGATCAAGCGTGCGATCACCGAAGGTGTCAGCCGCGACGGCAGCCGTCTCGGTCGACCGATGGGATACCACTACTACGCCCGGATCAGTCCCGATGACCTCGATGCCATCGTGGCGTATTTGCGCACGGTACCGGGCAGCGCGGAGTAAGCCTCGTTGCAAGGACAAATCCTGTCCGGTCACAGTCGCGCAGCGGGCCTTTGGCTGACTCCAGTTCTGCGAGGATAGCCCGCACCGCTATCTGCGCAGCTAGGCGGCGCTCGGAACAAGCTTCAGCTTCAAACCGAGCGCTTTTGTCGCCTTGTTCAGGGTTTCAATAGTCGGATTGCCGCCGGGCCGGAATGACTTGTAGATCACTTCGCGGCTCAAGCCAGTTTCGCGTGAAAACTGCGATACGCCGCGAGCTCTGGCGATGTCGCCGATAGCTGTCGCGATGAACGAGGGATCGTCCTCTTCCAGCGCCGCTTCGAGATAGGCGATCTGCTGCTCCAGCGTCTTCAGATGATCCTTGATGTCGAACTTGGTCGTCTTGAGCGGCATCTCAAATCTCCTTCACCATCTTCTGGGCCGCCTTGACGTCCTTGCTTTGGGTTCGCTTGTCGCCACCGCAGAGCAGGAGCACGATGGTTTTGCCTCGACGCGTGAAATACACCCGGTAGCCGGGGCCGTAATCGATCCGCATTTCGCTTACGCCTTCGCCCACCGATTTAACATCGCCTGGATTTCCGAGTTCGAGACGCCGGATGCGTGCGCCGATCCGGGCGACCGCTTTCATGTCGGCTAGCGAGTTGAGCCAGTGCGCAAAAGCGTCGGTCTGAACGACCTGGATCATGTGTATTATCATACACGACGCGGTCGATTTGTCAACTATAGTACACAGCCATTCCGTGGCAGCGGCCGGGTCCGAAACAATCCGTTGACGTTAACAGGTCCTTAACGCCGCCCGATCCAAGATCGGGAGGCGTGGGCGAGGGCGCTTCGCGCTTGGTATGGCTGGGGTCCCGAGAAGACGTTTCGAGATGGCGCGAACCGCTGCCGCTGGAACATGGTCGCTAGGCCGCGCCTCGGCGCGGACCGCGCGTCTGTGCCTGCTTGCCACCGCCCTTGCGCTTACAACCCTTACCTATCCGACTGCGGCGCGGGCCGAAGACGCGGTGCCGGGTGAGGCGACATTCTCCGCCGCGAACGGCTATGCCCGGCTGGTGCTGAGGCTGAAGGAGGATGTCGAGTCGGAGGTCACGACCGCCGGCTCGATCATCGTGATCCGCTTCAAACGTCCGGTCGATATCCCCGTCGAGAAACTGCAGGATGCGGTGCCGGATTATGTCGGCGCCGCGCGCCGCGATCCCGACGGTTCGGCGATCCGCCTGTCGCTGGCGCGTCGCGTCAGCATCAACACCATGACCGCCGGCGAGCGCATCTTCATCGACTTCCTGCCCGACAGCTGGACCGGCCCGCCGCCGTCGCTGCCGCAGGAGGTGATCCGCGAGCTTGCCGAGCGCGCCCGCGCCGCCGAGCGCCTGCTGCGCATGCAGCGCGCCACCGACGCCGCCAGGAAGAAGCCGCCGGTGCGCGTTCGCGCGCTGGTGCAACCCACCTTCGTCCGCTTCGTGTTCGAGGTGCCTGACGGGGTCAGCGTCTCCTCGGTGCTGAACGAGCAGAAATTGACGCTGTCCTTCAATTCGGTCCTGACCTTCGACCTTGCCGATGCCAAGGTCGCCGCCCCGCCAAATGTCGCGTCGATCATCGCGCGCGCCGACACGGACACGTCGGCAGTCGACGTGTCGCTGATTGGCGATGTCGACGTGCATTCGTTCCGCGACGAGAAGAACTACATCGTCGATGTCGCCTTCCAGCAGAACGAGCAGCAGGCGGCAAAGCCCTCGCTGAGCTCATTGTTGCCGACGCCGCGCGTTAAACCGAAAGGCGCCGCGGCGATCGCGCCGGTGACATCGGAAAGCATCGCCCAGCAGGCCAAGATCGAGATCAAGCCCGAACAGTCCAAATCCGAGCCGGCGAAACCCGAACCGGCGAAGTCCGAACCTGCCAAGTCCGAACCGCAGCGCTCCGAGCCGCTCAAACCCGAGCAAGCCACAGGCGAGCAACCGGCGGCCGCGCCCGCCAAAACGGAGCAGCCCCGATCGGAACTCTCCGATCCGGAGCTGCCGAAAGTCGCGGCCGCACCTGCGGCCAACGCTGAGAACGCTGCTGCGCCGGCCCCGCCGCACGAGGGGGGCGCCGGCTCCCTGGCGGAGCCGACCACGGCGCCCGTGACCGACGCGCCGAAGCCGGTGCCCGCCGTCGCCGCTGCCGCGCCGGCGATGGAAGCGCCGAAGGCGGCCGCGGCGCCATCGCCGCCTGTCGCCGAGACCCGTTCCGGCGGCAAGCCCACTGTCGAAGCCCAGCGCGACAGCGACGGCTTGCGCGTGACGTTCTCATTCCCCGGCGCGACGCCGGCGGCGTTGTTCCGCCGCGCCGACACGGTTTGGATGGTGTTTGACACCGCTGAGGCAATCGACGTCGATCCGGTCCGCGCCAAGGCCGGCTCGCTGATATCAGATGTCAGCCGGATCGCGCTGGACAAGGGCCAGGCGGTGCGCTTCCGCCTCAACCGGCCGCAGATGCCGTCGCTCGAAAGCGACGACCGCTCGCGCGGCGTGAGCTGGACGCTGACCTTTGCCGACCGCGTGCAGAAGCCGCCATTGCCGCTCACCGTGGTGCGCAACATCTCGGAGCCCTCGCTCGCCAATGTCAGCGTGCCGCTCGCCAATCCGGGCCAGCTGCACAGACTGGTCGATCCCGACGCCGGCGATACGCTCTGGGTGGTGACGGCGCCGCCGCCGACCCGCGGCGTCATCAAGCGGCAGGATTTCGTCGAGCTGTCGCTGCTGGAATCGATCCACGGCGTCGTGGTTCATCCGAACGCGGACGACGTCAAGGCCGAGGTCGGCGCCGACAAGGTGATGCTGGGCCGGCCGGGGGGCCTGACGCTGTCATCGGCCGACGTCGCCGCCGAGCGTGCGACCGCGGCGGTGAAGCCGTTGTTCGATCCCGACGAGTGGCGCAAGAACCAGTCGGAGACTTTCCTCAAGCAGCTCGACGGCCTGATTGCGGCGGCCGCGTCGGCCAATGCCGAGCAGCTGCCGCAGGCACGGCTCGATCTCGCCGACTTCTACATGGCGCGCGGCATGTACCAGGAAGCTCATGGTGTCGCCAATCTGATCCTGTCCGAGAGCAAGCGCGGCAGCGAGACGGCGTCGGTGGTGATGGTACACGCGGTCGCCAGCATCCTGATCGGACACCCGGCGCAGGGCCTGAAGGATCTCGCCAATCCGGTGATCGGCAACGGTTACGATTCCCAATTGTGGAAGGGGCTCGCTTTCGCCCGCGAGGGCAAATGGGCCGAGGCGCGCGAGAAGTTCAAGAACGCCGAATTCGCGGTGGCGACTCTGCCGCCCGATTTGCAGCGCATCGTCACCATGGACTCGATGAAGGCCTCGCTCGAGGTCAAGGACTATGCCGGCGCCGCGCGGCGCAAGAGCGATCTCGACGTGGTCGGCGTTCCCGGCGAGCTGAAGCCCGCGGTTGCGGTGCTGCGCGGCCGGCTCGCCGAGGCCCTCGGCCAGGAGAAGGATGCGCTCGACGCCTATCGCTTCGCCGCCAATTCGGCCGATCGCCAGGCTGCCGCCGAAGGCAGGTTGCTGGAGACGCTGCTCAAGCAGAAGCGCGGCGAGATCGGCCGCGACGATGTGCTGAAGGAACTCGAACTGCTGTCGATGCTGTGGCGCGGCGACAATATCGAGCTGAAGACGCTGTATGTGCTGTCGAAGATCTACGCCGAGACGGCGCGCTATGCCGACGCCTTCGCGGTGACGCGTGCCGCGACCCGGCTGCAGCCGAACGCGCCGGAATCGCGCCAGGCGCAGGATGCCGCCTCGGCCTTGTTCGTGCAGCTCTATCTCGGCCCCAGGGGCGACGAGATGTCGCCGATCGATGCGCTCGGCACCTTCTACGAATATCGCGAACTGACGCCGATCGGCCGCCGCGGCGACGAGATGATCCGCCGTCTCGCCGACCGCCTGGTCGGTGTCGATCTGCTCGACCAGGCCGCCGACCTCTTGCAATACCAGGTCGAGAAGCGGCTCGAAGGCGCGGCCCGCGCCCAGGTCGCGGCGCGACTTGCGATGGTCTATCTGATGAACCGCAAGCCCGACCGCGCCATTGCCGCGCTGCGCTCGACGCGGATCGCGGATCTCTCCGGCGAACTGCGTCAGCAGCGTCTGCTGCTCGAGGCGCGCGCGCAGAGCGACGTCGGCCGGCACGATCTCGCGCTCGACATCATCTCGAACATCACCGGCCGCGAGGCAATCCGGCTGCGCTCCGACATCTATTGGGCGTCACGGCACTGGCGCGAGGCGTCCGAGCAGATCGAGCTCTATTATGGCGACCGCTGGCGCGACTTCGCCCCGCTCAATCCGGGCGAGAAGGCCGACATCATCCGCGCCGTGGTCGGCTACGCGCTTGCCGAGGACGCCATCGGGCTGTCCCGGTTCCGCGAGAAATACGCGCCGCTGATGTCCGGCGATGCCGACAAGCTCGCCTTCGACTCGGCCAGCAAGCCGGTCGCGACGTCCAGCGCCGAATTCGCCCAGATCGCGCGAATGGCCGCCAGCGTCGACACGCTCGACGGCTTCATCCGCGAGATGAAGACCCGCTTCCCCGACGCCACCGCCCGCGCGCCGTTGCCCGATCCGGTCGCAACCGGATCGGTGACTGACAAGCCAAAGGCCGCGCCGGTGAGCGCGCTGCCGGCGATCAAGGGCGAGCGCCGCGCCAGCGCGGTGCCGTAGCAGCGCAGGGGCTCACGGCCCGGCAGACACCCACGCGGTGGAAATGATCCCGGTGGCGTCGAGCGCGATCCGCCAATGCGAGGCGCCGTTGGCGTGTCGCACACTGTAGACATCCTCGCCCTGCGCGCCGACGCCGAGGAAACGTGTGGACTCGATCGTGCCGAGGTCGGCGAGGTAAGGCTGCAGGTGTGGCAATTGCTCGTGGGTCGCCGCGGCGAGCGCGGGGGTCATGTCCGCATAGTCGGGCTGTCCCGATGCGACCCCCTCGATCAGGCGGCGGAGTGCGGCCTCGGTTCCGGGAGCCGGCGACTGGTTCTTCACACGCTCCGCGGTGCGATCCGCAATCTGCTTCGCGCTTGCAGCGTCGATGCGCGGCATCGGCTGGTCGCCATTTTGATGCAGGATCAGTGACGTCGCCTGACCGTCAGC
Organism: Bradyrhizobium sp. Mp19; assembly: GCF_029952935.1. Classification (NCBI taxonomy): domain Bacteria; kingdom Pseudomonadati; phylum Pseudomonadota; class Alphaproteobacteria; order Hyphomicrobiales; family Nitrobacteraceae; genus Bradyrhizobium; species Bradyrhizobium sp. Mp19. The sequence continues at coordinate 18,877 of NZ_JASAUT010000020.1, forward strand.
CGCGATGACAAAGCTGATCTGCGCGTTGACCTCCCTGGCGAAAAACTCAGTCTGGCTCTCCGCAAAGAACGCTACGGCACGCTGCCCGGTGAGCTGTACAGCCAGGTGGTGATCCTCGCGCAACACACTGAGGACGGCCTGCTCGCTGAGCTGGTAGAAGCCGGCATAGCCATCGAGCACCGCCGGAGCGACTGCGATCTCTTGCCGCACGACGCCCGGCGGCGATCGCGGAGCGGAAGCCGGGACATCGGCGGATCCGCCGGCGGCCTGTATCCGTGCCGCCAGCGTGTTCCAGTCGCGCTGGCCGAACAGTTTGGCGATCAGCTCCAGGCTGTCGCTGTGGGTGAGGGGGATCGATTTGGCGCCGAGCGCTTCGCGCAGCGTCTGCGCCATGGCCTTGGCATCACGAAAGTCGCGCATGGGATCAACCTTTGCATCGACGAACGGAAGGCGTCAGGGGCTTGCGTTGCTGACCCGTTCGTGCGGGCAAAGGAAGCCTGAAACACGGCTTGATACATTCACCGTCCCCGGGTGGGGTGCAAGCGGCGGGTGGTATCGACCCTGCCAAATGTTCGCCGGGGACGAGCATTTTGTCAATTGCAACTGGTTGTGATCGCACGCGTGCTCTCGACATCCTGCCGTCAAATCGGCAACCATGGCGTCCGTTGCAAAGCGCCGGGAGGACGTCCTTACATGAGCAAGCCGATCAAGACCGAAGCCGAACTCATCGAGATGGCGCGGGCCGAGTTGAAGGCCCATGCCGACTGCCCCGACGGCATCGACATCTCGGTGTTGCGCGACGGCGACAGCTGGGAGTTTCGCGCCAGCGCCAATGACACCACGGTGGCGAGGCCCGGCTATCCCGAATGCGTCGCGATGCTGGTGCAGATCGGCGACCATCTCAGCAAGCAGTATGACGTGACGGAGTAACGGCGGCCGCGAAGCGGGGGGATCGATGGACCGCATCGACGCCATGAAAGTCTTCGTCGCGGCGGTCGACGAGGGCAGCCTCGCCGGTGCCGGGCGGAAGTTGCGGCGCTCGCCGGCGGCGGTCAGCCGGGCGATCGCTTTCCTTGAGCATCATGTCGGCGCCGAGCTGTTACATCGCACCACGCGCTCCCTGAAGCTGAGCGATGCCGGCCAGCGCTATGCGGCCGCATGCCGTCGTATCCTCACCGAGCTCGAGGAGGCCGACATCTCGGCCGGCGGCGAGCGGTCGGTGCCGCGCGGCGCGCTGACCGTCACCGCGCCTGTCGTCGTCGGCGAGGACGTGCTCCGGCCGGTGCTCGATGCCTTCATGACGCAATATCCGGCCGTGTCGGTGCGGCTCGTGATGCTCGATCGTACCGTCAATCTGATCGACGAGGGGATCGACGTCGCGCTGCGCATCGCCCATCTCGCCGATTCCAATTTCATCGCGATCAAGCTCGGCGAGGTCCGCCGCGTGGTCGCGGCATCCCCCGGCTATCTCGCGCAGCATCCGGTGATCGGCGAGCCGGCGGACCTGGCGAAGCACCAGATCATCGCCATGACGCATTTCGGGCTCGACTCCTGGAGCTTCCCGCCGGCCGCGAAGTCGAAGATCGCGCGCGCGGTCCAGTTCGCGCCGCGGCTGGTGGTCAACACGGTGCGCGCGGCGGTCGCCTCGGCCAGCGAAGGACACGGCGTCACCCGGCTGTTCTCGTATCACATCGCCGAGGAAATCCGCGACGGGCGGCTGCGGATATTGCTTGCCAAGGACGAGCATCCGCCGTTGCCGGTGCATCTTTTGGCGCCGCAGGGCCGCTTCGACGTGCCCAAGGTGCGCGCCTTCGTCGATTTCGCGACGCCGCGGCTGAAGCGCTATTTCGAGCGGCTGTCGCGCGAGGCCAGCAAGGCTGGCGCGAAAGCCCGATGACGCCAGTCGTTCGCGCCGCGGAAGAGTGTCTGCCGAATAGCGGGCATTCGCGCGGAAAGCGGATGTATCTAGCTTGCTCTCCATCGAAGCGGCGCTAGGTCGCTTCAGCAACAGATGGAGAGAGATCATGGGTGCAGAGCAGAAGGTTGCCATCATCACCGGTGCGTCGCAGGGCCTCGGCGAGGCCATCGTCAAGGGCTATCGCGACCGCAACTGGCGCGTCGTCGCCAATTCCCGCAGCATCAAGCCGTCGACCGACAGTGACGTTCTGACCGTCGCAGGCGACATCGGCGATCCCGAAGTTGCCGACCGCATCGTCAAGCAGGCGCTCGGGCGCTTTGGCCGCATCGACACGCTGGTCAACAACGCCGGCATCTTCCTGGCCAAGCCGTTCACCGACTACACCGACCAGGACTACGCGCAGGTGCTGGCGACCAATCTCAACGGCTTCTTCTACATCACCCGGCGCGCCGCCAGGGAGATGGAGAAGCAGGGATCCGGGCACATCGTGCAGATCACGACCAGCCTGGTCGATCACGCCAACAGCAACGTTCCCTCGGTGCTGGCGTCGCTGACCAAGGGCGGCCTGAACGCCGCCACCAAGTCGCTCGCGATCGAATATGCCGCCAAGGGCATCCGCGTGAACGCGGTCTCGCCCGGTGTGATCAAGACGCCGATGCACGCGCCCGCGACGCACGACTTCCTCGCCAAGCAGCATCCCGTCGGGCGCATGGGTGAAGCCAAGGACATCGTCGACGCCGTGCTGTTCCTGGAAGGCGCGGGCTTCGTCACCGGCGAGATCCTGCATGTCGACGGCGGCCAGAGCGCCGGCCACTGACGAATGTGATCACGGCCTCGGCCCAACCGAACCGAGCACCTCTCCTGACCGGGAGCGGTGCGCCGCGATCGCCGTGAACGATTGCTGCGATCGCAACTAATCATTTTTCACGAACGGCCGGAGCGCCTACTGCGATGTCCATGTCAGCTAATGTCGATCATCACCGGCGCCATCATCACGCCGAGCCGCACCGGGATGCAGGCGGGCCGCTGTGGCTGTCCGCGGCCGCGGGGCTCTGCGCCTCGCTGGTCGGGCTCGGACTGGCGCGCTTCGCGTATACACCGCTGATCCCGGCTTTGATCGCCGCAAAGTGGTTCACGCCGGCGGAAACGGTCTATCTCGGTGCCGCCAACCTTGCCGGCTATCTCGCCGGCGCGCTGCTCGCCCGCGATCTCGGCGCGCGCATCGGCTCGGTGTGGGCGCTGCGCGGCATGATGGTGCTGGCCGCCATCACCTGCTTTGCCTGCGCGGTGCCGATCTCCTTCATCTGGTTCTTCGGTTTTCGCTTTCTCGCCGGCGTCAGCGGCGGCGTGATCATGGTGCTGGCGGCAACGGCAATCCTGCCGCATACCGCGCCCAGCAAGCGCGGCCTGGTCAGCGGCGTGATCTTTGCCGGTGTTGGCCTCGGCGTCGCCGCGTCAGGCACGCTGGTGCCGCTGTTGCTGAAGCAGGGCGTCAAGCAGGCCTGGTACGGTCTTGGCGTGTTGTCGGCGGTGCTGACACTGATCAGCTGGAAGGCGTGGCCCACCGAAGCTCCTGCCACGCGTAACGTGGCGGAGCAGGCCGTCGCGTCGCACGGCGTGCGCTCGCCGCTGGTGATCGCGCTGTGCCTGGAATATGGCCTCAACGCGCTGGCGCTGGTGCCGCACATGGTGTTCCTGGTCGATTTCGTCGCGCGCGGGCTCGGGCAGGGGATCGCGGCGGGATCGCATTACTGGGTGCTGTACGGCATCGGCGCCGTGGTCGGACCGTTGCTCACGGGACACCTCGCCGATCGCGCCGGCTTCGCCGCGGCGCTGCGCGCGGCGTTCCTGATCGAGGCCGTTGCGGTTGCGCTGCCCGCCGTGACGAATTCGCCTGCTGCGCTGATCGTGTCGAGCCTGATCGTCGGCGGCTTCACGCCCGGCATCGTGCCGCTGGTGATCGGCCGCATCCACGAGCTGATCCCGCATTCGGCGGCGAGCCAGCGTTCAGCCTGGGCGCAGGCCACCACGACCTTCGCGCTGTTCCAGGCGGCGGGTGCCTACGGCCTGTCGTATCTGTTCGCGCACAGCGGCGGCGACTATGCGCTGCTGTTCCTGATCGGCGCGGCCGGAGTGGCTGTCGCGCTGGCGATTGAATTATTCAGCGTCGTCGGACTGCGGCACAAGTCTACCTAGCCGCGCAGCGCTTTCGTGAGCACCGCGGCGAGGCGATCGACATCGGCCTCGTCGTTGAAAACGTGCGGCGAGATCCGCATCCGGCCAAGCCGCAGCGCGACATGGATGCTCTCGGCGGCGAGCCGCGCGATCAGCTCCTTCGGTATGCCGCCCGGCATGCCGAGGCTCAGGATGTGCGGCGCGCGCATGCTGCGCGCCGGCACGTCGAGTCCGAGGTCACGCACGCCGCCCGCGATCCGCTCGTTGAGCATCGCGAGCCGCGCGCTGACGGCAGCGGCGCCCCATTCCGCCATCATCTCCATGCCGATCGAGGCCATCTCCAGCGTGATGAAATGATCGCGCTCGCCCATGTCGTAACGCGTGGCGTTGTCGACATAGGCGAGATCGCCGAAATAGACCGGGTTCTCTGAGTTCACGTTGCGGCGGCCGCTGGAGGTCTGCTCCAGCGGCACGCCGTTCTGGTGGCGTTTTGCAATGTAGAGGAAGGCGCGGCCGTAGGGGCCGATCAGCCATTTGTAGGTCGGAAACATCACGCCGTCGGGGTCGAGCCTTGTCACGTCCATAGCCACGACACCCGCGCTCTGCGTTGCGTCGATCACGAACATCGCGCCATGCTGCCGCAGCGCGGCCTGCACCTTGTCGACGTCGATCATGCCGCCGTCCGACCAGTGCACCGACGAGATCGAGGCGAGCCCCGCCGGCGGCGCGCCTGGCCGCTCGATCGCCCCGAGCACGGCCGATGTCCAGTCGCCGTCGGCGGGCTGGCGCACGGTGTCGACGACAAAACCCTGCGCCTCGGCGCGGGCGTGCCATTCGAGGACCGGCGAGGAATGGTCGTTCTCCAGCACGATGACGCGCGTGCCGCGCGGAATGTTCAGCGCTTTGGCGACCGTCGCGACGCCGTAGCTGATCGCGGGGATCAGCGCGACATCGTCCGGATCGGCGTTGATCAGGCGGGCTGCCGCACGGCGGGCGCGCTCATGCTGGCGGCTAGCGAAGCCGGGATCGATCGTCCACGGCTGGCCCTTGCGTCCCACCGCCGCGCGGCCGGCGTCGAGCGTCTTCAGCGGCAGCGGACTGTAGGACGCCGAGTTCAGGTAGCAGACCTCGCGTGGAATCTCGAACAGATGGCGCTGGGAAGGAAGCATGTCGTCTCGTTGCTGGAATTTGCGAGGGATGGCGTGACGCGGAGGTGTGCGCTCAGCCGTCATACTGGTCCGGTCCCATCGCCCATGGCGCCTGGTCGTAGCCGTTGGCGAAGGTGCGGTTGGTCTGCGCCGGATTGCGGTTGATCAGCGACCGCAGATACATCGGATGGGTGGCGCTGCGCACCTCATGCTCGACGGTGAACAGATGCCGGCCGTCGGCCGGATCGACGATGTCGCAGAAGCGGTACTGGTATTGATTGTCCTCGCGCGAGATCAGATTGCGTTCGCGCAGCCGCTGGTAGGGGCCCGAGAAGTCCGTGATGTAGATCTGGATGTGATGGCCGTCGAATTCGCCCGGCGCCGCGTCGCTCTCGCGGAATTGCAGATACTGATCCTTGCCGACTTTGGCGCGCGCGACGACGCCGTCGCCGTTCACGACGCTGGCGGGGATGCCCATGATCTCAGGATAGAACCGGCTGATCGCCTCAGCGGTGCCGCGCGGCACCTCGAACTCGACATAGGGCATGCCGAGCGCGATACGCCCGAACCGACCGGCGTCCGGTTCAAAGCAGCGTAGCCGGTTGCCCCACGGGCAGGTGGCCTCGACGTGATCGTTGCGCTCGCGATAGCTGAACGCGGTACCCTCGAGCTTGGGCGCGACCGAAGCGAGCCGTTGCAGCAGGGCCTGCCGCCCGCCAATCACGATGCCGGTGTGGCCGCGCAGCACCTGCGGCCGGCCGCTCGGCAGATGAAACTGGCTGCGGCCGACATTCACCCACATGTTGCTGTCGGAGACCATCAGATAGGGATCGCGGGTCAGCCCGATGCCGGCGACGTAGAACAGCGTGGCGAGGCGCTGGTCCGGCACCTGCACGTTGACATGTTCGAGATGGATGGCGTTGCCGAGGTCTTCTGCGGCGCGGTCGAATGGCTGCTGCACGGCGCGGCTCCCTGGATGCGGTGCCGCGCATGATAGTGCAACGGTGTGGCCGATCCAGCTGACGGGCCATGAATGTTTCGCAGGGCGCTACCCCCCGTAGCTCTGCACCAGGCTGCCGGCGACCAGGGCCCAGCCGTCGACCAGCACGAAGAAGATCAGCTTGAACGGCAGCGAGACCACCACCGGCGGCAGCATCATCATGCCCATCGACATCAGGACCGAGGCGACCACGAGGTCGATGATCAAAAACGGCAGGAACAGCAGGAAGCCGATCTCGAAGGCGCGTTTCAGCTCGGAGATCATGAAGGCCGGGACCAGGATGCGCAGCGACATCGCCTCCGGCGTTGCCGGCGGCGGCTCGCCGGAGAGATCCATGAACAGCTTCAAATCCTTCTCGCGGACGTTCTTCTGCATGAAGCCGCGCAAGGGGACCGAGGCGCGCTGCAAGGCGTCCTCGACGCCGATCTGGTTGGCGACCAGCGGCTTGATGCCGTCGTCATAGGATTTCTGCAGCACCGGCCCCATCACGAAGGCGGTGAGGAACATCGCAAGCGCGATCATCACCGAGTTCGGCGGCGCGGTGGCAGTGCCGAGCGCGGTGCGCAGCAGCGACAGCACGACCACGATGCGCGTGAACGACGTCATCATGATCAGGATTGACGGAGCAATCGACAGCACCGTGAGCAGCGCGATCAGCTGGATCGCGCGCTCGGTCACGCCGCCATTGCCGCCGCCGAGATTGATGCTGATATCCTGCGCCATCGCCGGATCAGCGAGGGATCCGGCGGCGATCAGGACAGCGATAAAAAAAACTCTACGCGGGACTGCCCCTGGTCTCACGAAGGATTCTTCGGTCGGCCGAGCAGCGAGGCCATCTCGTCCTCGAGATTTTCGAACCCGCTCTTCTGTCCGCCGGCGGGCGGGGCGGGCGGCTCGCTGCGCTGCGGGCGCGCCGGCGGCGCCTCGGGCGCAACCGGCGGCGCGACGGTCTCGCCGGCGCCGGTCGGGCGGCGCAGCGCCGCTTCGAGCCGTTGCGCCATCTCGGCGAGATTGGCGTCGGCGTTCGATGGAGGCGGCGCGGCCGAAGGCGCTTGCGTTGCAGCCGGCGGCGGTGCCTGGGGAGGCGGTGGCGGCGGCGTCACGGCGCGCTCGGTTGTGCGCAGCGGTGGCGGGGCCTTCGGCGGCTCGGCGGCGCGCGGCGGACGCGGGACGACCGGCTCGGAGCGCGGCGGCAGGCGCGGCGGCATCGGATCGGGCCGCGGCTCGCCGCGCTCGGGCGTGAAGCCCGCGAGCGGATCGCTGCGACGCTCGGCGAGCGGCGGCGGGGGCCGGCGCAGTTCGTCGGCGAAGGAGGGCCGCGCCTGACGCGGCGGTAGCTCCGGCTCGGGAAGCTCGAAATTGTCGGAGCGGGCGGCTTCGCTCTCGTTCCAGGCTGCATCCGGAAGCGGCGCCACGCGCGGCGGCGCGGCATCGGCTGCGACCGCGGGGCGGGTCGACATTTGATCGCGCGCGGGCATCGCGCGGACGATATTCGGCTCGACGACGATATCGGTGGGGCCGCCGATCATCAGGAGATGCTCGATATTGTCGCGGCGGACCAGCACCAGGCGGCGCCGCCCGTCGACGGCGGCAGCGTCGATCACCGCCAGGCGCGGCATGCGTCCTCGGTTGGCGTTGGCCCCGAGGCGGTTTCCGGCGAAGCGGCGGACGAGCCATGCGGTCACGCCGATCAGCGCCAGCACGACAACGAATGCCAAGACGAATGTAATGACCTGCATATTGGAGTCCCCGGCCATCTTGGCCTTCCTCAGCTTTCGCCATCAACGGGCGCGGATTGACAGGTGCGGTTTGCGCAGCGAATCGCGCCCGAGATTCGCCTTATTTCTTAATTCCCAGCGGCTTGCAGCCCACTGTTCTATTAATAAACCAAGAATCGCTTGTCCCAAAACGACTTCTCAGTGCCCCACACTGTCTTGGTTCGTGCTGGTTAACGCAGCATTCGTGGCGAAAATGCGCTCGCAGGCTGCAGTTGCGGCGTTCTCCACGGATCCGTCCGGCATTTTAACCACCCGTTAACCATACACCGGGCAAATTCTGCCTACCTCGGAAGAGCCCAGAGGTTAACGGAGCCGCGGCGATGGCCATGAACGATCTCCCGATCCTGTCGGCGTTGCGCACCAAGATGCAGTGGCACCAGGAGCGCCAGCGGGTGCTCGCCGAGAACATTTCCAATTCCGACACGCCGAGCTTCCGGCCGCGCGACCTGGTCGAGCCGAAGTTCGACCGCGCCGGCGCCACGGTCGGCGGCGGCGTGGGGACGCTGCCGATGATGCAGACCAGCGCTACCCACATGGCGGCGTCCGGCGCGCCCGACAGCTTCGACAACGATCGCGGCAAGAGCGGGTTCCAGACCCGTCCGGCCGGCAACGCAGTCAATCTCGAGGAGCAGATGCTGAAAGTGTCGGCCAACCAGATGGATTATGCGGCCGTCACCTCGCTCTACAGCCGCAGCCTGCATCTGCTGAAGACTGCGATCGGCAAGGGCTAGAGCAAGGGTTAGCCCGCCTGACGGCGGCAGGAGGATCCCATGGCAGATGGAACAAGCGATTTCGCCCGCTCGATGAGCATCGCGACCTCAGGCCTGCGGGCGCAAGCGGGGCGCATGCGGGTGATCTCGGAAAATATCGCCAATGCCGATTCGACGGCGCAGACCGCGGGCGGCGACCCCTACCGCCGCAAGGTGCCGACCTTTTCCTCGACGCTCGATCGCACGCTCGACGCCCAGGTCGTGGCGCTGGGCCGGATCCGCCCCGACCAGTCTTCGTTCCGGGTCAAGCACGAGCCGGGCAATCCGGCGGCGGACGCCTCGGGCAACGTCAAATATCCGAACGTCAATGCGATGGTCGAAATGACCGACATGCGCGACGCCCAGCGCTCCTACGAGGCCAACCTCAACATCATCAGCGCGACGCGGCGGATGATCCAGCGCACGCTCGACATCCTCAAGTCCTGACGCAACAAGAACAGGGAACGTAAATCATGGCTTCACCGACAGTCGCCGCCAACGCCTACGCCAACCTCGCCAAGATGATGGAGCGCGGCGGCGCCGAGAAGGCCGGGCAGGCCGTCGCCGGCCCATCCTTCAGCGCGCTGCTGAAGGACACCGTCGGCAGCGTCCTGGAGGCGGGCAAGAAGTCCGACGCACAGACCATGGCGATGGCCTCCGGCAAGGCGAACGTGATGGACGTGGTGACGGCGGTCGCCGACACCGACGTTGCGGTGTCGACGCTGGTTTCGGTGCGCGACCGCGTGATCCAGGCCTACGAAGACATCATGAAGATGCCGATCTGATTTCACTGTCGTTCCGGGGCGCGAAGCGAACCCGGAACCTCGAGATTCCGGGTTCGCGCTACGCGCGCCCCGGAATGACGAAACAAGTTGCAAGAAGCGAGAACTCAACAATGACCGGCCCCGAAACCCTCGACGTGGCGCGCGATGCGATCTGGACCATCGTGGTGGTGTCGTCGCCCCTGATGGTGGTCGGCCTCGTGGTCGGCGTCGTGGTGTCGCTGTTCCAGGCGCTGACGCAGATCCAGGAACAGACCCTGATTTTCGTGCCGAAGATCCTCGCGATCTTCGTCACATTGCTGCTGGCGCTGCCGTTCATGGCGGACTCGCTCTCCAGCCACATGATGCGGATTTCATCGCGAATCATCGGCGGTTGATGCACTAATGCCGCGGTCATGCGCATCGATGTCTCCCTGCTGCCGGCGCTGGCCGCGATCTTCGTGCTGGTCTTCGCGCGCGTGGGCGCGATGGTGATGCTGCTGCCCGGTTTCGGCGAGAGCAACATCCCGGCGCGGGTCAAGCTGTCGATCGCGCTGTTGCTGACCCTGATCATCCTTCCCCTGCATCGCAACGCCTATCATGTCGACCTGACGTCGATCTCCTCGCTCGGGGTCCTGATGGTGCATGAGCTCATCATCGGCATTGTGCTCGGCGCGACCGCGCGGGTGACGCTGTCAGCGCTCAACGTCGCGGGCTCCGTGATCGCGCAGCAGCTCGGCCTCGGCTTCGTCACCGCTGTCGATCCGACCCAGGGGCAGCAGGGCCAGATCATCGGCAACTTCCTCACGATCCTCGGCCTCACGCTGCTGTTTGCGACCGATAGCCACTATCTCGTCATTGCGGCGCTGAGCGAGAGCTACCGCATCTTCTCGCCGGGCGAGATCATGCCGACCGGCGATGTCGCCGCGCTTGCGACCTCGGCTTTCTCCGCCGCCTTCAAGATCGGCCTGCAGCTGTCCGCGCCGTTCCTGGTGTTCGGCCTGGTCTTCAACATCGGGCTTGGCGTGCTGGCGCGGCTGATGCCGCAGATGCAGGTCTATTTCGTCGGCGTGCCGCTCTCGATCATGGTCGGGTTCCTGATCTTCGGCGTCGTGCTCGCGGCGATGATGAACACCTATCTCGACTATTTCCTCGGCGTCATGCGCCAGCTCGCTCCGATGAATTAGGGGGAGAAGAAGTGGCGGACGATACCGAAGACAAAACAGAAGACCCTACGCAAAAACGTCTCGATGAAGCGCTCGAGAAAGGTGACGTCGTCAAGAGCCAGGAGGTCAACACCTGGTTCGTGATCGCCGGCGGCACCTTGGTGCTGTCGACCTTCTCGGGCTCGATCGGCAGCGGCATCTTGATGCCGCTGCGCAACCTGATCGCCAATTCATGGATGATCCGCACCGACGGCGCCGGCCTGCTGGCGCTGACACAGTCGCTCGGCTACGCGGTGGTCGCCGCGATCGGCGTGCCGTTCCTGTTGCTGGCGCTGGCCGCGATCGCGGGCAACATGGTGCAGCATCAGCTGGTGTGGTCGGGCGAGCAGCTGAAGCCGAAATTCTCCAAGATCTCGCCGGCTGCCGGCTTCAAGCGGCTGTTCGGCAAGCAGGCGGTGGCGAATTTCCTGAAGGGCCTGTTCAAGCTGATTGCTCTCGGCGCCGTGATGGTCGCGGTGCTGTGGCCCGACCGGATGCGGATGGAATCCTTCCTGCGGGTCGATCCGGCCGAGCTGCTGCCCGCCATCACCGGCATGACGGTGCACCTGTTGGCGGCGGTGGTGGCCATCCTCGCTGCGGTCGCGATCGCCGATTACTTCTTCCAGTACCGGACCTGGTACGAGCGTCACAAGATGTCGCTGCAGGAGATGAAGGAGGAGTTCAAGCAGTCGGAAGGCGACCCGCACGTCAAGGGCAGGATCAAGCAATTGCGGGTCCAGCGCGCCAAGAAGCGGATGATGGCCCAGGTTCCGAAGGCCTCGGTGATCATCACCAACCCGACCCACTATTCGGTGGCGCTGGCCTACGACCGCAGCATGTCGGCGCCGATCTGCGTCGCCAAGGGCGTCGACAATCTTGCCTTCAAGATCCGGGAGATCGCCAAGGAGCACGACATTCCGATCGTGGAGAACGTGCCGCTGGCCCGGGCGCTTTATGCGACGGTCGAGATCGACCGGGAGATCCCGGTCGAGCACTATCACGCGGTTGCCGAAATCATCGGCTACGTGATGCGGCTGAGGCGCGGCCTGTCCGGCCTGCGTCAGTAAGGGGCGGAAAACCCGCTTGAAATGCGCGTAACTTGCGAAATTGCCGCCTGATGGACTTGCGTTTTCGGGTCCGATTCAGGCACTCAGGGGCGAGGTGGCCGGCCGGTCGCCTTCGTGATGCAGACGAGCCATGTCTCTCCAGATGACCGCCGATAGCAACGATCCTTCCGTGACCGAGCCGTTCGTGGCCCATGGACCAGCGCGGCGGAACGGCAGCATCCTGCTGGTGGTCCTGATCGCGGCCGGCATCGTCGCGGTGGCGGTCTGGCTGATGACCATCGGCCGCACCGAGGCGCAGCCCTATATCCTGGGCGTGCTGGCGCTGCTCGCTACCGTCGGGCTGTTCAACCTGTTCGCCCTTGCCGCCGGCATCATCCGCTTCTCCGACCGCGCCACCGATGATCCGGTGATGGCGCGGATCGCCGACCAGGCCCAGGAAGGGCTCGTCGTCACCGACTCCCGCGGCCACGTGGTCTATTCCAACGCCGCCTATCTCACGCTGACCGGCGCGGCCGGGCCGCAGGACGTCCGTCCGGTCGAGCGCGTCTTCATCGGCAACCCCGACGTCTCCGAGGCGGTGTTCCGCCTTTTGAAGGCTGCCCGCGAGGGCAAGCGGCAGCAGGAGGAGGTCCGCGTCGCCGGCCAGGAGGCCGGCCAGGGCCGCTGGCTGCGCCTGCGGGTACGCCCGCTCGGCGAGGGCAAGCGCGATGCGAAATATGCGGTTTGGTCGATCGCCGACGTCACCCGCGACCGCGAGCGCCAGGAAGACGTGTTCCAGGAGCTGCGGCACGCGATCGAATATCTCGATCACGCGCCATGCGGCTTCTTCTCGGTCAATCCGGCCGGCGAGATCGCCTATGTCAACGCCACGCTGGCCAACTGGCTGGACTACGATCTGGCCGAGATCGGCTCGGGTGGCCTGAAACTGACCGACATCGTCTCGGGCGACGGCGCCGCGCTGTTGACCTCGATTGCGGCGGTGCCAGGCGAGGTCAAGACCGAGGTGTTCGACATCGACCTGCGGATGCGCGGCGGCAAGACCGTGCCGGTGCGGCTCTATCACAAGCTCGCCTTCGGCGCCGACGGCGCGGCGGGCGCCTCGCGCACGCTGGTGATCAGCCGCGCCCGCGACGAGCATTCCGATCCGGAGCGCGCCGCCGAGGTGCGCTTCATGCGCTTCTTCGACCATACGCCGATGGCGATCGCGACCGTCGATCGCGGCGGCAATGTGGTCGGCGCCAATGCGCGCTATGCCAAGCTGGCGCAGGGCCTGAACGGCGACGGCGGCGCCGCCAAGTCGATCTTCCGCGCTGTCAATCCGCGCGACCGCGGCCTCCTGATCGCCGCGATCAACCAGGCGGCCGAGGGCCAGGGCGACATCGCGCCGGTCGAGGTGATGCTCGACGGGCCCAAGGAGCGCTTTGCCCAGTTCTTCGTCACCACCGTCGAGAAAGACGAGCGCGACGCCGAGACCGCGATCGTCTACATGCTCGAGACCACCGAGCGGCGCGCGCTGGAAAACCAGATCAACCAGTCGCAGAAGATGGAGATGGTCGGCCAGCTCGCCGGCGGCATCGCGCACGACTTCAACAACGTGCTGTCGGCCATCATGATGGCCAACGACTTCCTGCTGAACGCGCACAAGCCGACCGACCCGTCGTTCCAGGACATCATGCAGATCAAACAGAACGCCACCCGCGCCGCGACGCTGGTGCGGCAGCTGCTTGCATTCTCGCGCCGCCAGACGCTGCGGCCGCAGGTGCTCGATCTCGGCGATGCATTGAGCGACCTCACCATGCTGCTGCGCCGGCTGATCGGCGAGAAGGTCAAGCTGGACCTCGTGCATGGCCGCGACCTGTGGCCGGTGAAGGTCGACGTCTCGCAGTTCGAGCAGGTGGTGGTCAATCTTGCGGTCAACGCGCGCGATGCGATGCCCGACGGCGGCAAGCTGATCATCCGCACCGCCAATGTGCCGACCGAGGAAGCCGCCCAGCTCGCCAACAAGGGCATGCCGGCGGCGGACTATGTGAAGATCGAGATCGCCGACACCGGCACCGGCATTCCGGCCGAGATCATCGACAAGATCTTCGAGCCGTTCTTCTCGACCAAGGAGGTCGGCAAGGGAACCGGCCTCGGCCTGTCCACGGTCTACGGCATCGTCAAGCAGACCGGCGGCTTCGTCTATGTCGATTCCGTGCCGGGCGGCGGCACCACGTTCCGGATCTATCTGCCGCGGCATCGCCAGGAGCAGGAGGTCGCGCCCGAGGCCCAGGTCGGCAACGGTGCGGCCAAGGAAACCGCCGTGGAAGCCGCCAAGCCGAAGCCCGATCTCACCGGGCAGGGCACCATCCTGCTGGTGGAGGACGAGGACGGCCTGCGCTCGCTCAATGCGCGCGGCCTGCGTTCGCGCGGCTACAGCGTGATCGAGGCGGCGAACGGCGTCGAGGCGCTGGAGGCGTTCGAGGAGAAGAACGGCGCCGTCGATCTCGTCGTCTCCGACGTCGTGATGCCGGAGATGGACGGCCCGACGCTGCTGAAGGAAATGCGCAGCCGCAACGCAGAGCTGAAGATCATCTTCGTCTCAGGCTATGCCGAGGACGCGTTCGAGAAGAGCTTGCCGGAGAACCAGCAGTTCGCGTTCCTGCCGAAGCCCTTCACGTTGACGCAGCTGGTCGCCGCGGTGAAGGAAACCATGACGGCGAATTAGCCGCGCGGCGAAGCGCGTTAAGGATTCAGCTGTTCCAGAGACGTGGCGAGCGGGTGCTGTTCCGGTTGAACCTCGGCCGCATCTCGGGGTAGGACGCGCCGTCGCATCCACAAGGACCATAGTGTCACATCTCCGCGACCGAGGGCCGCAGCCGCGGTTCCCGTTTCCCGCTTCACTTTTAACCGGCCCTGCCCATCTTAGGGGCGTTTCCCCATGCCGGGGAATCCTTCGAGGAAACCAACATGAATTTCTCGCAACGCACGCGTGGAATTGTTCGGGCGATCGCCGTCGCGATGGCGCTGGCGCTGCCCGTGATGATGACCGTTTCGGCGGCCGACGCCCGCGTTGGCGGTGGCGGCTCGCGCGGCTCGCGGACGTTCTCCGCGCCGCCCTCGACCAACACGGCGCCGGGCTCGGTTGCGCCGATGAACCGCACCTTCAGCCAGCCTGGTAGCCCGAACATGGGCGCGCCGGCGGCGGCGAACTCCGGCGGCCTCTTCGGTCGCGGCGGAATGGGCCGCGGCCTGCTCGGCGGCCTGGCCGCGGGCTTCCTTGGCGCCGGCCTGTTCGGCATGCTGTTCGGCGGCGGGCTGTTCTCGGGTCTCGGCGGCCTGTCGTCGATGCTCGGCCTCTTGCTGCAGATCGGCCTGATCGTGCTCGTGGTTCGCCTTGCGATGTCGTGGTGGCAGCGCCGCAACACGCCGGCGGCCGCCTATGCCGGTGGCCCCGACGTCGGCCCCGGTCCGCAGGCGAACGCCCGCTCGGGCTTCGGCTTCGGCCTCGGCGGCGGATCGAATGCGCCGGTCGAGATCGCGCCTGGCGACTACGAGACGTTCGAACGGCTGCTCGGCGACATCCAGACCGCGTGGTCGAACGAGGACATCGCGAAGCTGCACACGCTCGCGACGCCGGAGATGGTGTCGTACTTCTCGAAGGATCTCGAGGAGAACAAGGCGCGCAACGTCATCAACAAGGTGACCAATGTGAAGCTGCTGCAGGGCGATCTGGCGGAAGCCTGGCGCGAAGGCGACAGCGAGTATGCGACGGTCGCGATGCGCTACTCGCTGGTCGACACCGTGCTCGAGCGCGGCACCGGCCGTCAGGTCGGCGGCAGCACGCAGCCGGAGGAGGTCACTGAGGTCTGGACCTTCGTGCGCCAGCGTGGCGGCAATTGGGAACTTTCGGCGATCCAGCAGACCAACTGATCGGTTGCCGGAGATGACAGAATACAAGGCGCCGCGGCCTGGTCCGCGGCGCCTTTGTTTTGTGCCTTCATTCACATGTCGCGGCGCCGGAATATCCGGAGGGCCTGCGGGTTGATCTCAGCGGACCATAACAACCATCGGGAGGATTGAGATGAAGATCGTTGCGCAGATCGCGGTTCCGGCCTGTCTTGCGTTCGTCGTCGTGGCCGCGCCGCCGGCGGCGGCGCAGACCGCCGACACCAGCTTCTTCCTGACCAGCAACGGCATCGGCAACGGCGGCAATCTCGGCGGGCTCGCCGGCGCCGACAATCATTGCCAGACGCTGGCGCAGGCCGCCGGCTTCGGTGCGCCGAAGACCTGGCGCGCCTATCTCTCGACCCAGGCGGCCGACGGCAAGGCAGCGGAGAATGCGCGCGATCGCATCGGCAAGGGACCGTGGAAGAATGTAAAGGGCGTCGTGGTCGCCAAGGACGTCGCCGACCTGCACAGCGCCGGCAACAATCTCACCAAGCAGACCGCCCTGTCCGAGAAGGGCGAGGTCGTCAACGGTGCCGGCGACACGCCGAACCGCCACGACGTGCTGACGGGATCGCAGGCAGACGGTACGGCATTTGCGGCCGGCGAGGACCGCACCTGCAAGAACTGGACAAGCAGCACACAAGGCGCCGCCATGCTCGGGCATTTCGACCGCAAGGGCCTGCGCGACGACGAGCCGTCCAAATCCTGGAACACGTCGCATCCCTCGCGTGGTCCCGATGGCGGCTGCTCGCAGGCCGACCTGAAGAGCACCGGCGGCGATGGCCTGCTGTACTGCTTCGCGGCGAATTGAGGGGAGCGCATCTGCTCCGTCATTGCGAGCGCAGCGAAGCAATCCATCCTGCCGTACGCGCGGAGCGATGGATTGCTTCGTCGCTCCGCTCCTCGCAATGACGGGATCGTCCGGCCGCGCTCAGCTCTTCTTGCGCTTGACGGTCTTCTTAACTGTCTTCTTGGCGGTCTTCTTCTTCGCGGTTTTCTTCTTCGCCGCGAAGTAGGCTTCGACCTTCTTCGAGGAATGCCCGACGGATGCGACTGCGGTCTTGAGCCGAGCAGGGGTCACCTTGAACTTCTTCGACCAGTAGCGGACCTCGTAGGGCTCGCTGATCGCGATCCGCGCGCGGTCGGCGGCCTTGTGGCGTTGCTCCTTGAAATGGGCTTCGACCTTCTTGGCGGAATGCCCGACCTTCTTGACGGCAGCTTTCAGCTTCGCCGGCGTGACCTTGAACTTCTTGGACCAGTACGCAACTTCGTAGGACTCGCTCAACGCGATCAGAGCGCGATCTGCCGCGCCCCGCTTCTTCTTGCTATCCGCCATAAGATGATCCCTCATCGAAGATTCGACGTTGGAACCTTAGCAGCCTCCGCGCGGTTCGCACAGGCGGCCGCGCGCGGTGGACGATCTGACCGCGGCGCGGCTACGATCGAGCTGAAGCGAACCGATGCGGCGAAGTTTTCGGAGGTAAGTGCATGCACTATCAGCTTTACTACTGGCCGATGATCCAGGGCCGCGGCGAATATGTCCGCCTCGCGCTCGAGGATGCGGGCGCTGGCTACACCGATGTCGCGCGGGCCAAGGGCGGCACGGGCGCCATGATGAAGATGATGGAGGCACACAAGGGCACGCCGCCCTTCGCGCCGCCGTTCCTCAAGGCCGGCAGTCTCGTGATCGGGCAGACCGCCAACATCCTGCTCTATCTCGGCGCGCGCCACGGCCTGGCGCCGAAGGCGGAGGGCGGAAAGCTCTGGGTGCACCAGCTGCAGCTGACGATCGCCGACTTCGTGGTGGAGATCCACGACACCCATCATCCGCTCGGGCCGTCGCTGTATTACGAGGACCAGAAGGCTCCGGCGAAGAAGCGCACCGAGGAGTTCTGGGATTCGCGGGTGCCCAAACATCTCGGCTATTTCGAGGACCTCGTGCAGGCCAACCGTGGTGCGTTCGTCACCGGCCGCCGGCTGACCTATGCCGACCTGTCGCTGTTCCAGATCGTGGAAGGTTTGCGCTATGCGTTTCCGAAGCGGATGGCGGCGTTCGAGAAGAAGATCCCGCGCCTGATCGCGCTGCGCGATCGCGTCGCCGAGCGGCCGAACATCAAGGCGTATCTGGCCAGCGAGCGGCGGATTCCCTTCAACGAAGAGGGGATTTTCCGGCGCTACAAAGCGCTGGATTTGTAGGCACCGTCATTCCGGGGCGCGAAGCGAACCCGGAATCTCGCGCCACAATCTCTGGATTCCGGGTTCACGCTCCGCGTGCTCCGGAATGACGGCGTCCAAGGCTACCGGCTCCGCCCATCCACTGGCGTCATCGCGATCTTTGAGAGATCGATGCCATCGATGCAGCTGACATTCAGCGCCACGATGTCGGTGCCATCGGGCTTCTTGCCGCGCGCGAACACGTCGACGCCGCAATCGACGCAAAGCTGATGGCGGATCGCATGGCGGTTGAAGAGATATTCCTTGAGGTTCTCGGCGCCGGCGCGAAGCTGGAAGCTCGACGGCGGCATGAACACGAAGTGCAGGCCCTTCTTGGTGCAGATCGAGCAGTTGCAGGCCGTCACCATGGCCATATCGGTGGTGCATTCGAAGCGGACCTGTCCGCAATGGCAACCGCCGGTGTAGGTCTTGCTCTCCGCCATGATGATTCCTCACCACAGCCCGGGCACGAGGCGGTAGCGCACCCGTGCCGCATAATCGGCGTAGCCTGACAATCCCGTCACCAGCGTGCGCTCCTCAATCCGGGTGCGGATCGCAAACATCACGAAGAACACCGGCACGAAGGCGAGGCCCCACCAGGAGCCGAGCGTCAGCGGCACGCCGATGAAGAACAGCATCACGCTCGTATACATCGGATGGCGGACCAGCGCGTAGGGACCGGTCGAGATGACGTGATGGTCGCGCTCGGTCTGCACCTTCACGACCGGCGCGGCGAACGAGTTGGTGCGGAACACCCAGAGGATCAGCACGGTCGACAACAGGTACAGCGCAAGGCCGAGCACGATCAGCGGCACGCCGTCATTGACGCCGTCAAAGCGCCGGTCGAGCCCCATCGCGACGAACCACAGCACGGCAACGACCAGGAACACCAGCATGAACCGCTTGTCCTCGGTGGGCTGACCTTCACGCGCGGTGAGGCGCATGCGCTCGGCCAGCAGCCCGGGATCGACCTTGGCGAGCCACAGCCCGCAGGCCGGGCCGATCACGGCCGAGGCGATCAGATAGGCCCATGCGCCGGGCCAGTGCAGCGTACCTGCGAAGGCAAACAGCAGCACGGCCATGGCGATGACGAAGAAGGTATTCTGCAGAAGGAGCTTTGCGATCATGAGCGGCTCCGCGCGATTCCAGTCGATATTATCGCACCCTTTTCCCGGCAAACATGCGACCGCAGCGATCAACTTTCGGAGCAGGCGGGACGTTCCTGCGTCACGACTGTATTGACAATCATATAAGCAATTGCTTATATATTTTCATGCCAGCCGCCACGCAGCTGACCGATGTGTTGAAGACCCTCGCGGACCCGACGCGGCGGGCGGTGTTTGAGCGGATTGCGCGGGAAGGCGAGATCGCCGCGACCGGCCTGGTGCAGGGTTCAAAGGTGTCGCAGCCGGCGGTGTCGCAGCATCTGCGCGCGCTGCGCGATGCCGGGCTGGTCGCCGAGCGGCGCGAGGGCCGGCATATCCATTATCGCATCGCGCCGAAGGGGCTCGGCCCGCTGATCGACTGGCTCGGCCACTACGAGACGTTCTGGGCCGAGCGCTTCGCAAACCTGGAACGGCTGCTGAAGGAGAGTGAGTGATGGGTGAGACGCACGCGATCACGGTCGAGAAGGTGCTGCCCTACGCGGCCGAGAAGATCTGGCGGACGCTGACGACGAGCGATCGGATCGCGAAATGGCTGATGCCGAACGATTTCGCGCCGGCCGTTGGCCATCGCTTCAATTTCCACACCAAGCCGATGGGCGACTGGGACGGTGTCGTGCATTGCGAGGTGCTGGATTGCGATCCGCCGCGTCTGTTGCGCTACTCCTGGAAGGGCGGCGCTGATACCAATCCGGAATACGGCTCGAAGCTCGATACGATCGTCACCTGGACGCTGACGCCGGTCGAAGGCGGCACCCATCTGCGGATGGTGCATGATGGCTTCGTGCTGCCGGGCAACCGCTTCGCCTTCGACATGATGAGCCCGGGATGGGGCAGGGTGCTCGACGCCATCGCGCGCATCACCAGCGAAGGCTGATCACTCGTTGTTGCCGCGGCGAACCGTGATCGAGGCGTCGGTCTTGTTGCGGGTGCATTCGAGGTTGAGGCGGCGATAGCGCATCGTGATGGTGTTGCCGCGCAGGATGCCCATCCGCTTCAGGCAGCGCGAGGTGCCGGTGACGGCGTCGTCCTTCGGCACAGTGAAGATCAGCGCCGTGGCGGAGCCGACCAGGTTGAAGAACTCCGGCTTCATCTTGCGATCGGTCTTGGCGTAGAGCTCGATCGAATAATCCTTGCCGCGGCAACCGAGCGACAATTCCTTTGCCGCCGGATGCGTGAGGTAGGTGATGTTGGCGGCGCTGAAATTGACCTTCAGCCCGTCGATCTGGCCGGCGAGCTGCTTGGCGATGTCCACGCAGGGATCGGCATGCGCAGGCGCTGCGACGAAAACCGTCGCCAGCGCGATCAGCGCGGCCGGCAGAGTGGAGCGGATGCTCAAAGGCAAGCGTCGGCGCAACGATGCTGTCACGAAATACCCCCGCGGTATGAAAATACGCAAAGCTACATGCAGGCTCACGCGGAGCCCGTCAATATGGCCGCGTCAGGACGAGCACTTGCCGTCCTGCGCCTTGGAAACTCCGGCGGCCCGGCGCTCGCAATCATTGCCGTAGGTCTTGCCGTCGCAGCCGCAGACGGGCTTGAAGATCTTGTTGCAGATCGTCGGGCGGAACGCGCAGGTGCCGGTCTGGTCGAAGCGGCCGCAGGTCCCGGGCTTGAACTGGCAGAACTGGCCGCGACTGCTGCATTGCAGGCCGGCAAGGCCGCCGCACGGCTTGCCGAGGCGGGCGGCATCGGCGCCGGTCGGGACCGCAATCAGCAAGGCCAGCGCCGCGAACCAGATGAAGAGCGCTGTCTTCATGAAGGTCTCCTGATGGTTTCCTGATGGTTTCCCTGGCCGTTTCGCGGCTTGCCGGCGTTGTGGCAACCTGGGATTACGATGCCATGAAACATAGCACGTGGATTGCCGGTCCCGCGCATGGCTGGAAGGCGGCCGGCTTCCCTTTCCTTTGTCGGAAAAAGGCTTAGAACGGCTCTACATTGCCGGCGGCCTCGCGGCCGGCATCGGCCTTTCGAAACCGACGAGCAGCTCATGAACGCCCCCTCAGCCTTCCCCGACCAGCAGAAGCCCGTTCCGCCCTACAAGCACACGCCTCTGTTCCCGCTTGGTGCCGACACCACGCCCTACAAGAAGGTCACGAGCGATGGCGTCCGGGTCGAGAAGGTGTTGGGCAAGGACATGCTCGTGGTGTCGCGGGAAGCGCTGCGCGCACTTTCCGAGGCCGCCTTCGGCGACATCAACCACTATCTGCGGCCGGGCCACCTGAAGCAGCTCCGCTCGATCCTCGAGGACAAGGAAGCCAGCGACAACGACAAGTTCGTCGCCTTCGACTTCCTGAAGAACGCCAACATCGCGGCCGGCGGCGTGCTGCCGATGTGCCAGGACACCGGCACCGCGATCATCATGGGCAAGAAGGGATGCAACGTCATCACCGACGGTGACGACGAGGCCGCGCTGTCCGAAGGCGCGCGCGATGCCTATCTGCGCCGCAATCTGCGCTACTCGCAGGTAGCTCCCTTGTCGATGTATGAGGAGAAGAACACCGCCAACAACATGCCGGCGCAGTGCGAGATCTACGCCGAGGGCGACGACGCCTACAAGTTCATGTTCATGGCCAAGGGCGGCGGCTCGGCCAACAAGAGCTTCCTGTTCCAGGCGACGCCGTCGGTGCTGACCAAGGACCGGCTGCTCGCCTTCCTGAAGGAGAAGGTGCTGACGCTGGGCACCGCGGCGTGTCCCCCTTATCACCTTGCGATCGTGATCGGCGGCACCTCGGCCGAGCTCTGCATGAAGACCGTGAAGCTTGCCTCGGCGCGCTATCTCGACGCGCTGCCGACCCACGGCTCGGCCGACGGCAATGCGTTCCGCGATCTCGAGATGGAGCAGGAAATCCTCAAGATGACGCAAAGCTTGGGGGTGGGCGCGCAGTTCGGCGGCAAATATTTCTGCCACGACGTGCGCGTGATCCGGATGCCGCGCCACGGCGCCTCGCTGCCGATCGGGTTAGGGGTCTCCTGTTCGGCGGACCGCCAGGTGCTCGGCAAGATCACCAGGGACGGCGTCTATCTCGAGGAGCTCGAGCACAACCCGGCGCAGTATCTGCCCGCGGTCGAGCAGTCGCTCGGCGGCGAGGTCGTCAAGATCGACCTCAACAAGCCGATGAAGGAGATCCTTGCGACGCTGTCGCAATATCCGATCAAGACCCGCGTCTCGATGACCGGCACGATGATCGTCGCGCGCGACTCCGCGCACGCCAAGCTGCGTGAGCGGCTGGAGAAGGGTGAGCCGCTGCCGGATTACTTCAAGAACCATCCGGTCTACTACGCGGGGCCCGCCAAGACGCCCGATGGCTATGCCTCGGGCGCATTCGGCCCGACCACGGCGGGGCGCATGGATTCCTTCGTCGACCAGTTCCAGGCCGCGGGCGGATCGATGGTGATGGTCGCGAAGGGCAACCGTGCGGTCGCGGTGCGCGAGGCCTGCAAGAAGCACGGCGGCTTCTATCTCGGCTCGATCGGCGGCGCCGCGGCGAACCTCGCCGAGCACTGCATCAAGAAGGTCGAGGTGGTCGAGTATCCCGAGCTCGGCATGGAAGCGATCTGGCGCATCGAGGTGGTGGACTTCCCGGCCTTCATCATCATCGACGACAAGGGCAACGACTTCTTCAAGGAATTGAATCTCGGTTGAGGATCCGGGTTGATTGCGGTCGGCCTCGACGGATTTTCCAAGGGCTGGGTCGCCGTCACCATCGACGGCGACCGGCGCACGGTTTCCTTTCACAGTGACATTGTGGACGCGCTGGCGCGTCCGTTCGATCGCGCCGGGATCGATATCCCGATCGGTCTGACCGATGACGGCGAGCGCGATTGCGACTTTCTTGCGCGCGTGAGATTGCGCCCGCACGCCTCGCGCGTCTTCACCGGCGCGCGGCGCTGGCTGTGGCAGCAGTTTGACGATCCCGATCTCGCGAATGCGGAAGCGGTGCGCCGCAGCCAGACCCGCGTGTCGCGCCAGCTCTGGCATCTCGGCAAGAAGATCATGGAGGTCGACGCGTTCGTGCGCGCGAACGCCACGCGCGATATCCGCGAGGCGCATCCCGAACTGGTGTTCCTGCGGCTGAACCGCGGCGAGCCTTTGCCGCGCAAGAAGTCGGAGGAGGGCGATGCGCTCCGCTGCAGGCTGCTGAAACGATCGGGCTTTCGCGAGATCGATCGATGGCTCACCGAGATGCGGACCGGCACAGGCGCGAAGCGCGACGATGTGCTGGATGCGTGTGCAGTGGCGCTGGCTGCGCGCGAACCTTGCGGAAGCGTTCCCGAAGCGCCGCCGCGAGACGTGTACGGTCTGCCGATGCAGATCTGGTTCTAACTGCAGTTGGTCACCTGGTTGGAGCACAGGCTGCGCCACCAGCCGCGCACGCCGTCATGGCTCTCCACCAGCGCCCAGTGCCCGCTGCAGGCGAGGATGCGTTTCGGACCGTCGTCGGTATCGAACTCACCGCCGAGCTTGCGCAGCGCCGGCGTCCACTTGGCATCGACGAAGGGTGCCTGGAACAGCCCGCCCATGCGGGTGTAGCCGTTGGCGTAGCTCGCGCCGACCTTGTTGGCGGCAACCCATCCGCGCCCGGCATAAGGCTTTGGCGCGTTGCGCGGATAGCGCTTGTCATCCTCGTAGGCCTTGCCCGGCGGCATCGCGCCCTCGATCAGAAACCAGCCGTCCTTGAAGCCGATGATACGAAACTCGGTGAGCCAGCCGCCCTCCGGCGTGTTCTCGGCCCCTCCCATCTTGAGATGGTAGGGCGGCGGCAGCTTGCCGAGCAAGCGTGCCTTCGCCGACGGCTCCGCGCGCACGTTGAGGCCTGCGAGGTCCTTGTCCTCCGACCAGGCGCCGAGGTCGCATGGTTCGGTGCCACCGGGCAGTGTGTTTCGCTTCGCGTCAAGTTCGGTCTGGCGCGCGGCAAAATCATTGTCCGCGCCGTCGGCATTTTTGGTCGCGATATCGCTGGGACCGCGCGGCTTCAGTTCGGCCGACAGGGCGCGCGTACCATCCTTGCTGAGCGTCACGACCATCATCTGACGCGGCGCGAAGACGCTTGCTGGCGTCTTCGGGTCGTCTGCGTTCGCGGCATAGACCGCGAGATAGCCGGTGGTGCCGGCGGCATCCGTGCTGGAAGAGGTGCCCGCAACATATCCGGCCGGCACCAGCGCGACCGCGCTCGCGCGCCAGGCCGGTTCGGCTTCGCTTGCTTGCTGCGCGGAAGCCGTCGCGGCTGATAACGCCATGACGGCAACGGATGTCAGGATGCGCATGCGTGTGCGCTTGCTGCGGTTACGCCCGCGTGCCGGTGAACGGGAAGCTGCCCATCGGGCCGATGCCCATCTCGCCGGAAATGCCGTCGCCGGAGACCTTGCCGGTGAATTCGAGCGTCAGCGGCATCGGGTTGGTGATGGAAACCTTCCAGGCGACGTCGTCGCCGTTCACGGTGCCGTCGAAGATTTCGGTGGAGTTGCCCTCGGCGCCCTGCGTGCCGGTGAGCGTGCCGCCCGAGCTTGCCAGCGATAGCGTCGCCTTGCGCTCGCCCATCGGGGTCGTCATCGTGAGATTCCAGTTTCCGTCCACCGCCATTGATGTCTCCCCTCCAGGTAAAGCGCTTTCAAGCGAAATGGCTACCGGTTCGCGTGAAGAAAACGCGTGCGCGGGTATAGCCCATCTTGCCGCGCGCGCCTAGTTCGCGGCTGCGGCGATCAGGCGCGGGCGGCGGCGCGCAGCCGGCTTCCGACCAGGAAGCGGAAGGCGACATACTGGATCGCGAAGGCGGCGATCTTGGCGCCGACCAGCACCACCGACACGTAGAACGCCCACAGCTTTATGTCGCCGGTCGCCGCGATCGCAATGGTGCCGGCGGCGAGGATGAACATCAGCCCGGCCCAGGCGTAGCCGGCGAGGGTGGCGTATTCCGGAATCGTCTCGGTCACGATCGGCGGCAAATAGCGCAGCATCCAGCCGCGCTTGAGCATGATCGCGCCGATCGCGATGTGGCCGATCGCGGGCTTCGCCAGCACGAAGCGCGGATCGTTGGTGAAAAGCGTCGCACCGCCGAGCACGATCACCAGCCCAAGGCTCGCCCAGGTCATGTAGCCGAGCGCCTGTCCCTTGACGCGCGCATAGACCACTTGCGCAATCGCGCCCGCGATCGCGACGCCGGTGGCGATCAGCACATTGTCGGTGGCGAAATAGACCACCAGGAAGACGATGGTGGAGAGGAAGTCGCTCGCAAGCCTGGCAAATACGCTCTTCATCGTCTTGGTTTCCGTTTCCTCGGGATGATGGTTGTGATGATGGCTGCGTCTAGCGTGAAGGCAGCGCGCCGGCCGGCGGCGCCGCGTCCTTGGCCGCGCGATGGTGCGGATACCAGTGGGTGAAGCCGACCGCGGCATTGCGTGCGGCGAAGGCGATCAACAGGCCCGTCCACAGCGGCAGTGCCGGGACGTAAAGCACCGCAATGTTGCCGATCAGCATGAGCAGCATCGCGACGGTCCATGCGCCGGTGATCAGGTAGTTGGCGTGGTGGAAGCCGGGCAGCTTCGCGGTCTCGGCATCGACCTGCTCCAGCGCGTATTGCCGCGTGAAGGGACGGCCGATCATGATCGAGCCGAGCGACACCAGCAGGATGCCGGCATCGACCGCGATCTTCACCGCGGTGCTGCTCGGCGTCGCGTCGATGAAGGTGAGGTAGAAGCCGATCGCGGCGAATATGACGACCGAACCGACGCCGAGGATCTTGATGCTGCGGCCGCGAGCGATGTCGAATGCGATCACGGCAAGGCAGATTAGCGCGGCACAGAGCAGGCTCACCGTGGCCGAGGTCACCAGCATCAGCATGGCGAAGGCGCCGTAGGGAGCGAGGATCAGGAAGATCGTCATGGTGAGCCTCATCGGCTGATCTTTACATCGTAAAGATACCCTAGAGGCGAGCAATGGAAGCGTCAAGCGAAATCTTTACAGTGTCAAAATCGTGAGGTGATTGGGAAAAATCAAGGTTAGGCAAGAACATAAAGGTGGCTCTCGCACTTGGCGCTCGCCGTCCCGCATCGTCACCGCCGGGCTCGTCCCGGCCATGACAGTCTTTCCGGTGAACAAAGACGTGGATGCCCGGGACAAAGCCCGGGCATGACGATTGGCGCTCTGATGCGGAGCGATCGTTCGCTACTCCGCCCCCACCCAATTGCCGTGGAATCCATCCGGCACGCGGTGGCCGAGATGGACCAGCGCGGTAGGGCCCGCTTCGACATCTTGCGCGTTGAACACAGCGAGGTCGCTGCGGTTTTCGCGGGCGCGCCAGACCACCGCGAGCAGCCAGCCGTCGCCTTCCGCGGCGTCAGCGCCGCGCTCGACGAAGACAGGCTCGGAGATCGTATCGCCGGCGGGCAGCAGATAATGGCCAAGCCGCTTGCCATGGCCGTCGACATGCACGATGCCCGACAGCGCGCCGAACATCGGCAGATCGGGGTTGGCGCAGGCGTACCAGCCGTGATTGCTGGCAAACCCGGCGCGGCGATCGTCGACGCGGGGGAATTCGCCGGTGAGGTCGTCGAGATAGGTTTGCGTGAACCGGTCGGTGTTGCCGGAGAGGTCGAAGGTCCAGCGGCAATAGCGCGCGCGGTTCTTCCGCGGGTCGGTCGGCGAGCCGTCGGGATGATTGAACAGCGGCGCTTCCTCGAACTGCATCACGTCGGCGATGATGCGATTGCCGTCTTCCCACGCGTTCATGACATGGAAGACGTAGCAGGTCTCGGCACGGAACCAGACGATGTCCTTCGACGTACCGCTGCGCTTCATGACGCCGACATAGGCGCCTTTCTCCGGCTCCCAGGCATAGGGCGCCTGTCCGCGCATCGCGCGCTGCATGCTGCCGGTGATCGGCAGGATCGGAAACAGCACATGGTTTTCGGTGACGATGAAGTCGTGCACCATGCTGGCATAGGGCGCCTCGAAACGCTCGAACCGTGTCACCACGCCGGACGAGCTCACCGCACCGAACGACAGTGCCGGCGTCAGCGGGCCCGCGGCGTTGTAGCCGAAGAACACCATCTCGCCGGTGACCGGATCGATCTTGGGATGCGCGGTGAAGGGGCCGGAGATCGCGCCCTTGTAGTCGCAATAGCCAAGGCGTTTGAGCGTGCCGGGCTCGATCTCGGTCGGCAGATGGCCTTCCTCCAGTGCGAGCAGCCGGCCGCCATGGAAGATGATGTTGGTGTTGGCGACGCCGCCGTCGGTCGTGGTCGTCGCCGGCGTATCCGGCATCTTGCGGCCGAAGCCGCCGAACAGCGCGCGGCCGGCATCGTGCTCGGCCTGCCATTTCGGCGTGCGGACCCAGCGGTTGCGGTAGCTGGCGCGGCCGTTCTCGAGATGGAAGGCGTGCAGCATGCCGTCGCCGACGAACCAGTGCGCACCGGGCGCCTCGAATTGCGGATTGGGGCCGTTGCGATAGAGCGTGCCGTTCAGCTCGCGCGGCAATTCGCCCGAGATCTTCAGGAATGGCGCGTCGGCTTCGAATGGGATCGGCGCCAGATTGGTGCGCGCCGCATTGGATGTGACCTGGTCGAGCATTCCGCATCTCCCTGCATTATGATCTTTACATCGTAAAGATATCAGTAGGGATGACGCCGCCGATCGTCAAGCAAAATCTTTACAGTGTAAAAATTGCGACATATAAGGGCCCGATGGCAAGAATCTCCAAAGAAAACAAGGCGACTCGCCCGGCACGGGCCCCGACCCGCCGGGTTGCACGGACCGCGGCGGCTCGTCCGGCCCCACGGCGCCGCGCCAACGACACGCCGTATCATCACGGCGATCTGCATGAGGCACTGTTGAAGGCCGCCGAGCGCGTGCTCGAGCGTGATGGATTGGCGGGACTGACATTGCGTGCGGTGGCGCGCGAGGCCGGCGTGTCGCACGCCGCTCCGACGCATCATTTCGGCGATCTCACCGGTTTGCTCAGCGAACTCGCGGCGATCGGTTTCCGGCAATTTGGCCTCGCGATGGCGGCTGCGGACGCTTCGGCGGCCACGACGCCCGAGAAGGGCGTGGCGAGCGCCAAGGCTTATGTTGCCTATGCGCAGGCACATCCCGGCATGTACGGGCTGATGTTCCGCAGTGAGCGGCTCGATCATTCGCGGCCCTCGCTGCACGAGGCGTCCGAGGCTTCGTTCGCAGGGCTGACCCGCGGCGTCGGCGCCAGCCGGCATGAGCAGATTTCCAAGGAGCAGCTTACGCTGGACCAGGCCGCTGCGATCGCGTCCGCCTGGTCGCTGGTGCATGGTTTCACCATGCTGCTGCTCGACGGACGCCTCAAGACGATTCTGGATCGGTCGCCCGAGGGCACGTCCGCGGAAATGTTGTTGACCGCGATGCTGCGATTGTCCGCGGGCCGCTCGGCGCGGCAATAACCAGTGCTGCCCGTGGGCTAGCGCTTCACAAGCGACGTGGTCCGGCCGCTCTGTCCGATCGTCTTCACCGTGTCCGTGCCGCATTTGAAATCGCGGGCGAAATCGTCGGCGGCCTGCCGCGCCAGCGCGTTGGCGTTGGGATTGGCCGCGACGTCGACATAGGCGACATGACAGACATCGCCCGGCGGCAGCCGGGTCACGGCGAGCATTGCCCGCGAGACAGGGCCGCCGCGCTTGTCCTGCTCGCTGTTGTCGGCGATCTGCCAGCGCTGGATGATCGCAAACGGCTTGCCGCCGGCTGCACGCCATTCGACCTTATCGCCGGTCGAGCTGAATGGGCCGAACCAGGCCTGCGCCGCCGGTTCCCTGGCTGCCGCCTCGCGGTTTCGGCCCACCGAGACCACTTCGCGCAGATCGCCCTCGTTGATCAGCACCACGAGCCCGGATTTTCCCGGACAGACCCTCGTGGTGCTGCCGTCCTCCTCGCTGGGCTTGCCGATCATGCGGCAGGCCTTCGGCGCGGTCGATGTGTAGCTGCTGCTGATCGTCTCGGCGCCGGCCTGACCAGGATTTGCACCGGCAAGCGCCATAACGATCGTTGCAAAAGCAAGGTATTTCATCGGGGGAAACCTGGGATCCGGACGTTACTTTGTGTCTGACATATGCAATCTGGGGAAGGTTCAATAGACACGCGGGAAACACCTGACAGGCGCGCGGAATCGTCCTAGAAGGGCGGCTTCGCAACTTCTGTCGCGTGCACTTGCGTGCCGTAACCTTGATCGTCATGTCCACGATATCATCCAACAAGCCCTATCGCGTCGGCCGTTCCCGTACCGGTCTTGGCCTTTTCGCCACCAAGCCGATCAAGAAAGGCACCAAGATCATCCGTTATTTCGGGCCGTTGCTCGACTCGAAGAAGAAGGATGAGGACGCGATCGAGAACAAATATCTGTTCGAGCTCACCAACCGCTGGACCATCGACGGCTCGATCCGCGAGAACGTCGCCCGCTATATCAACCACGCCTGCAGGCCGAACGCGGAATCCGACGTTCGCCCACGCAAGCGCAAGGTGTTCATCCGCGCCATCAAGGACATCGAGCCGGGCGACGAAATCAATTACGACTACGGAACCGACTATTTCAAAGCCTATCTGAAGCCGATCGGCTGCAAGTGCGATGCCTGCGAGAAGAAGCGCAAGAAGAAGCGCGCGGAGGCGAGGGCGGAGCGGGTGCGGCTGAAGGAAAGGGCCGAGCGGAAGGCACAGCGCAAGGCCGAGAAGCTCGCCGAGGAGCGGGCCAGGCAGCGGAAGGCGAAGAAGGCTGCCAAAGCAAACGGCAAGCTCGCCAACGGAACGACGCTGAACGGCAGTCACCTCAATGGTCACAGCCTGATCAACACGGCGGGCAAGAAGGCCGCCTCGTCGAAGCGGGGCACCGCTCGGGCGCTGAACGCCTGATACCCACGTCGCTCGAAAACGCTCTAGCCGCTCGGCCGGTGCGCCGCGCGTGGTAGCGGGGAATTGCCGAAATCCAGCGTCGAGCGCTGGATGATCGTGCCGTGCTCGTCGATGACGAGACGGAAACGCTTGCTCCCCGAGAAGAATGTGAGGCGATGGCGCCCCTGATCAGCGTCGAGCCCGCGCTCCGAACGCGTCGTGATTGCGCCCGAGCGCATCCCGGCCTGCAGCAGCGGAACCGCGATGCCGAGGCCTTCGGCGACGATATTGGCGTCGACCTCGAACGCGCCGTCCGCGAATGTGATCGTCGTCATGATGCCCTCGCGGGATGGCGGACGGGACGCGGCAGGTAGGCGCATTCGGCGAGCGTCGTCCCGTCGAGCTCGCGCATGAAGGCCTCGCGCGCCGCGGCAAGCTTCGCCTTCAGCCGGCAGCGCGGCAGCAGCAGGCAGTCTCCGCCATCATCCCTGAAACATTCGACCAGCGCGCTGCCGCCTTCCAGCGCGCGCACCACCTGGCCGAGGGTGATGGTCTCCGCCGGCCGCGCCAGCGAAAAGCCGCCGCCGGCGCCGCGCTGGGTGGCAAT
The DNA here is from genome assembly GCF_029952935.1 of Bradyrhizobium sp. Mp19. Taxonomy (NCBI): domain Bacteria; kingdom Pseudomonadati; phylum Pseudomonadota; class Alphaproteobacteria; order Hyphomicrobiales; family Nitrobacteraceae; genus Bradyrhizobium; species Bradyrhizobium sp. Mp19. Next base: position 49,435 of record NZ_JASAUT010000020.1, read on the forward strand.
GAAGCCGGCCTCGGCAAGATCGCGCACCACCTTGGCGAGGTGGTTGCGGGAAATGTCGAACTCGGCCGCGATCTCGCTGGTGGCAAACGACCGGTCCGGCTCGCCGGCCAGCCGCATCAGGGCGCGGAGCGCAAAATCCGTGAACGATGTCAGGCGCATGGAAGCCCTTCGAAATCAGCACTTGGCGGATCAGCTATAGCAGGCTAAATAGGTATTTGAAATGCATATTTAGGGTGAGCCATGACAGGAGCAGAGCGCCGCGAGCAGATCACCGCCGGGATCGTCGCGCGGACCGGGATCACCGAGGCCATGATCGAGCAGCTGGTGCATGCGTTCTACGCCGAGGTCCGCAAGGACCCGATGATCGGGCCGGTGTTCGAGAACAGGATCAGCAATTGGGCGCCGCATCTGGCCCAGATGTGCGCGTTCTGGTCCTCGGTCGCGCTGATGACCGGGCGCTATCACGGCACGCCGATGGTCAAGCATATGCCGCTGCCGATCGACGCCGCGCATTTCGACCGCTGGCTCGAACTGTTCGAGGCGACCGCAGCCGAGCTGTGCCCGCCTGAGGCGGCGGCGCATTTCATCGATCGCGCGCGGCGCATCGCCTCGAGCCTCGAGATGGGTGTCGCCAGCGGGCAGGGCGTGATGCTGGCGGTCGGCGAGCGTTACAGGCGAAGCGAAGCAGGAGCAGTGCAATGAGGAACAGGGCGAAGGCGATCGCGCGCGCCATCGACGGCGCATGGTTTCATCAGGATCAGGCCGATCCGTTGTCCGGCAGCAGCCTCATGCCGATGCTGATCATCGGCGTGGCGCTGACCTTTGCCGGCATGATTGTCGCGGTGGTGCTGAGCTGACAGAAACGGCCGCCGCGTTTGCCGCGACGGCCGGTCGTCACGTCTGGCATTCGGTTTACGCCGCGACCGCCTCACCGCTGCGGCGCAGCCCGATATATTGCAGCTCGGCGAACACGCCGGTGGCGATCGCCTGGGCGAGGATCATGATGGTCCCGAAGAGGGTCGGCGATATCGCGCCCGACAGCAGCAGCGCGATGCTGGCGAGCGTCCAGGCCGCGTTGCCGACGACCACCAGCATCACCAGCGGCTTCGACACCGACATGCGCGTGCCGAGCCAGCCGACCAGCGCGGTATAGGCGATCAGGAACAGCCCGGTCTCGCGCAGCAGCGCTTCCGGCAGGCCGAGCAGTGATGCCAGCGCGCCGGCGTCGAGCACCATCGCTATGGCGGATACGCCGCTGAACACGGCGTCGGCAAGCAAAGCGCGGCGCAGCAGCTGGGACGAGTGGATCATGGCAGTGTCTCCTCGGGTTGGGATGGGGATGGTCAGCGGAACAGCGACTGCAGCTGACGCCACAGCCGGAGCGGACACAGCGCCTTGCCGACCCTCATCTCGGCCGCATAGACCTGCGCGAACACGAACACGCCGGTCGCGTGCACGAGCGGCTGGGGCATGTTGAGCGAGCGCGCGACGAGCCAGGTGGCCAGATGGATCAGCCACGGGAGCAGGACGGCGAAGGCGCGGACAAGGGACAGCATCAGCATGGTCATCTCCTGTGCCATGGAAGATGACGCGGCCCGCGCGCCAATTCGATTACCTCGCATGTAATGGAACGGGCGAATTTCGCATGGTAGGTTTTGCACCATGAACGCACATGCATCCATGGCGCGGGCCGAGCCCGCCAAACCCGTCCTGATCGGCGAGCACCTGCGCGATTGGCGGCAGCGCCGTCATCTCAGCCAGCTCGACCTTGCCGTCGATGCCGAGATCTCGGCGCGGCATTTGAGCTTCGTCGAGACCGGCCGCTCGGCGCCGTCGCGCGACATGGTCCTCAAACTGGCGGAGCGCCTCGACGTGCCCCTACGCGAACGCAACGTGCTGCTGGTCGCCGCGGGTTTCGCGCCCGCATTCCCGCAACGCTCGCTGGATGATCCTGCGCTGAAATCGGCGCGCGAGGCCATCAACCTGGTGCTGAAAGCGCACGAGCCCAATCCGGCGCTGGCCTATGACCGGCACTGGAATCTGGTCTCTGCCAACCGCATGGTGGCGCCGCTGCTCGAGGGCGTGCCGCAGCGGCTGCTCGGCCAGCCCTTCAACATCCTGCGGCTTGCCTTTCACCCCGAGGGCCTCGCGCCGCGCACCGTGAACCTCGCGGAATGGGCCGCGCATCTACTGGAGCGGCTGCATCGGCAATGCGAGGCAACGGCCGATCCGGAGCTGCTCAAGCTCTATCAGGACCTGAAGTCCTATCCGATCCCGGCGCGGTCGGCCCCGATCACCACCGACAACAACGTCGCGCTTCCCTTCAAGCTCCGCCTCAATGGCGAGATCCTGAGCTTCATCTCGACCACCATGGTGTTCGGCACGCCGGTCGACATCACGCTGCAGGAATTGGCGCTGGAGACCTTCTTCCCGGCCGATGAGCTGACCGCCGAGCGGATGCGGCAGATGGCAGCCAGTATGAAATAGCGGCTTGTCTCGGAGCGCTTTCGGCCTACCTTTGGGGTTCCATTTCCGCCGGGAACCCTGCCATGAGCGATCTGAAGCCGCTTCGCCTCGACATCGTCTCCGACGTCGTTTGCCCCTGGTGCTATATCGGCAAGCATCGCATCGAGGATGCGCTCAAGCTGGTGCCCGATGTGCCGGTCGAGGTGCATTGGCGGCCGTTCTTCCTCAACAACTGGGTGCCGCGCGAGGGCATCAGCCGCGAGGAATATCTCACTGCCAAGTTCGGTTCGGTCGATGCCTACAAGGGCATTGCCGGTCGCGTGGTCGCCGCCGCCAATGAGGAGGGGCTCACCTACCATCCCGAGCTCGTCAAGCGGCAGCCCAACACGATCGACTGCCATCGCCTGATCCACTGGGCCGAGGCCAAGGGCAAGGCGGCTGAGATGAAGCAACGGCTGATGGAGCTGTATTTCCGCGACGGCGGCGATCTCACCGACAGCAACGTGCTGGTGCAGGCGGCAAGCGACGTCGGGCTCGATGCCGACGACGTGCGCAAGCGCCTTGCTACCGACGAAGATGTCGCCCTGGTCTCGGCGCAGGCCCAGGAAGCCGCCGAGAAGGGGATTTCGGGCGTGCCGACCTTCGTGTTTGCGCAGAAATACGCGGTGTCCGGTGCCCAGCCGGCCGAGCAGCTCGCCCGCGCCATCCGCCAGGTCTCGGCTGAGATCAACGCGCAGGCGGCGCAGTAGTCCGCAATCCACATCGAAAGCCCGGCTTATGCCGGGCTTTTTCGTTTGCCCACATCATCCATCGGAAACAATCAGGGAGACCATCATGATCTATGAGCTGCGCACCTACACGGTACGTCCAGGCGCCGTCGGCGAGATGGTGAAGGCCGCGAGCACGATCTCGCGCGATATCCGCGCCGACAATTTCGGCAAGCTGGAAGGCTACTGGATCACCGAGATCGGTCCGCTCAATCAGGTCATGCATATGTGGAGCTACGCCGATCTCAACGAGCGGACTCGGCTGCGCGCCGAGCTCGCCAAGAATCCGCGCTGGACCGGCGAGTATATTCCGGTGATCCGTCCGCTGCTGGTGCGGCAGGAGGTGCGGCTGCTCAATGCCGTGATCCCGCCGGTGGCGCCGGCGACCAAGGGCAACATCTACGAATTCCGCAACTATCGCGCCAAGCCGGTCGGCGGCGCCAAGCAATGGCTCGATCTGATCACCGGCGTGATGCCCGAGCGCGAGAAATACTCCAAGATCGTCGGCCTCTGGACCACCGAAGCCGGGCAGCCCAACGAGGTCTGCCACATCTGGGCCTATCCTGATCTCAACGCCCGCGCCGCCGCACGCGGCAACGCGATGAAGGATCCGGCCTGGCTGGAATTTTTGAGCAAGGGCACGCAGGTGCTCGAGGAGATGCACTCGACCATCATGCTGCCGGCACCGCACTCGCCGTTGCAGTAAGGCAGGCGCTGGTCGCGCCGCGTTTCCCAATGATGCGCCGAGCGCAAGGCAGAGAGGCCGCCGGTTGAGGCGGCCTTTTCGTTTGGCGTCGGGACGTCGAGAGCGCGGGCAAAAAGCCCCATCCGATGTTTCCATCAGATGAGGCTTTCGAAGCAAGGGCGCGCGCCGTCTGAGAACCAGCGCGCCACAACGCTAGTCGGGCCAGCTGACACCAACCTGACGGCGGCTGCCCGTTGTTTCCCGATGTGTCTGCATGCCTACGAAAGGGTAAACCGCATTATCCGGGCTTGCCGCGCCGGCTACGGATGAAGCGCACGGCGCCGCGCGCGCCTTCGTAGGCGAATTTGTTCAGGGTCAGCGCGGCGTGAATGGCCGGCACCAGCGGATCGCGGCGCCGCAGCGGCAGCAAGACGTCGCCGATCGCGAAGCGGCCGCGCCAGATCGGGTCGATCATGGGGTGGCCGGGCGCCGCCGTGGAATCGGCCGAATTGATCGCGGGATCGGCGCAGAGATGGCGCGTCAGCTCCAGCGTCAGCTGCGTGCCGGGCGAATGTTTCGCAAAACGCTCGTCGACGCCGATCTTGAAGAAGAAGGCTCGGTCCTGGTGGCGCACCACGATGCCGCCCGCGACCGGCGTGTCGCCCGCATGCAGCGTGATGATCTCGCAGCGGCCGGCTTCGGCCATCGTCGACGTCGCGCGGCGGATGAAGGCCGCATCGCCGGCATGCTGGCTGAGCGCCGTGCCGCGCTGGCCCTTCCAGCCACCGGCTTCTAGGACAAGGAAAGTCTCGAGCGCCGTCGCAACCTCGTGCGGCGTGCGGGCGACATCGAAGCGCACCGCGCCGTGGTCGGACAGGCGATGGTGCTGACGGCGCAACTCCTTCAGCTTCTTAGGCCCGAGCGCGTCGCGCAACAATTCGTCGGCATCGCGCGTCGCATCCAGCTGGGCGCGCTGATAGGCGCTCAGCACGCGCGGCTGCAACCCGTCTCGCGCCAGCACCGCGCGGATCGCCGCCATGGCCGGGCCCTCGAGCGACATGGTGCGCAGGATCAGCGCATGCGCGCCCGCATTGCGCGCCTGCCGCAGCATCTTGCCCACCGCTTCCTCGGCGGCGTCGCGGTCGAGCAGCGGCGTGCACAGCGTGCCATAAGGTTCGGCGCCGACCAGCGCGGGCAGGGGGATGCGGTAGATCCGCCGCATCGGAACGACCGGCAACAGCCCGATCAATTGCCCGGCATCGCCTGCGGCACTGAGCAGCGCCGCGCCGGTGCGGCCGCGCGCGGAGGCATCGACCGCCAACTCCCAGTCGGGCTGATAGTAGCCATTGGCCTCGATCGCGCGCGCGGCAAGCGCACGCCATGCATTGAGCGGCGCGGCCGACAGCGGCGGCAACGTGCGATCGTCCGTGGCATCCCTGCGCGATGCACGGTGGATCATTGCCTGGTCAGCAATATCGGCCACGTCCCTGTTTCCCCAGTCCGCGAGGCCGATTGGCCTTGCGTTCGTCAGGGCAACGCTAGCGGAAAGAAATGGAAAATGCCGTTGAGGCCATCAGGCAAGTTGAGCGGTCGTGTTAACGGGCCGTTCAGCATACCCGGTGCGCGCCGGCCTGGCCGTCTCGCCGGCTCAAGCGCTAGGGTTTGGCGCTCCGCTGCGCTTCCGCCGCAACGGTGCTCTCGACCGGTTCGTAATTCTGCGTCACGCAATTGTCGTCGGCCTCCACCTGCCGGCGATCGAAGATCGCGCCGTCGTTGATGAAGACGCGATAGGTCTGCGTCCCCAGGGGCTTGCCGATCACCGATGTCAGCTCGGCGCGGACGCAGGCGGTCCAGCCGGTGCCGCGCGGGTCGTGCAGCGGGGCGGAGACCCGCACATGGGTCGGCTGTGAACCGGCCGTGAACACCGAATCCAGCTTGCCCGCGACCAGCCGTTTGACGTCCGGAGGCGTCTCGAGCGGGGCCGGCTCTGTAGCCTTGACCTTCAAGGCCTCCGGCCACACCGCGTGGCTGTCCGCCAGCCCGCAGCCAGTCAATATGAAGGCGGCGCCGGCCAGCAGCGCCGCCAGATGTACTTGTCCCTGTCCCATTGAGCGAATTTAATGTGCCACCGCCAAGATTGCGCCCCCCTGGTGGCGCTGAATTCGCATCGCGCGGCGCTTTGTCGATCAACAAATGTCGAGCGACAAGTTATCGTTGGGGTAGAGGTATTACCGGATGTTGCTGCGGCGGCGGGGGAGACAGACTGACATGAAACGCTTCACGGTTGCTGCCGTCATTCTGGCGCTGCTCGCGACACCCACGCTGGCCCAGGGCCGGCGAGGGGGCGGTGGGGGCGATACGAAGACGGAGCAGAAGCCCAAGGTCGACGAGAAGGCCTACAAGGCTGCGCTCGATCGGATCCCCGAGCCCAAGGAGAAATACGACCCCTGGGGCGTCACCAAGCCGGCAGCCGATCCGGCCAAGAAGCCGAAATAGCCGGGCTCGCGAGGTCTCTGCGGCCATTCGACATCCGAACCGGCGTCGGTCGGCAGCACATTGGCGCACGGCATGAACCTTGGCCTGACGGCGTCCGACCCATCTTCGATGTCATTGTCGGAGGCCGCCATGCTTCGCCGTTCGCTCCTCAGCCTGATCGTTCCGGCAGCGATCCTGCTCGGCGCCGTGCCGGCGTCGGCGGAAAACCGGCTGGCGCTGGTGATCGGGCAGTCGGCTTACAAGTCGGTGCCCGCGCTGCCGAATCCGGCCAACGACGCCAGGGCTGTGTCGCAGATGCTGACCGATGCCGGATTTGCAGTCACGGCCGCATCGGACCTGTCGCAGGACGAGATGCGCGCACGGCTGAGCGATTTTGCCGGCCAGGTGGCGGCAAAGGGCGCCGACACCGTGGCGCTGGTGTTCTATGCCGGACATGGCCTGCAGATCGACGGCGAAAACTATCTGGTGCCGGTCGATGTCGATCCGAAGCGCGAGGCCGATATCCCGATCCAGGCGGTTCGGCTCAACGACATCCTGAATACCTTGACCTCGGTGCCGAGCCGGATGCGCATCGTGCTGCTCGATGCGTGCCGCAACAATCCTTTCCCGGAGCTCAGCAAGACCGCGGGGCACGGGCTCGCCATCGTCGATGCCAAGGTCGGCGCGCCCGGCACGTTTGTCTCGTTCTCGACCTCGCCGGGCGCGGAAGCCGAAGACGGCAGCGGCGCCAACAGCCCCTACACGACCGCGTTGCTGGCCTCGGCCAAGGAGCCGGGCATCCCGATCGAGGACACCTTCAAACGCGTTCGCCTGGCGGTGAACAAGGCGACCGACGGCCGCCAGACGCCGTGGGACTCGTCCTCGCTCACCGACGACTTCCGTTTCATGGCGGGTGCTGCGGCGTCGCCCGCAGCGCCGCCGCCGCCGGCCGCGGCCAAACGCAGCGTCGACGACTGGAAGCGCGAATTGCAGGGCAAGCCGATCGAGGCCGCGAATGAGCTGATGGTGGTCGACGGCACCGACGAATCCTATGAAGCCTTCGCCGCGATCTTCGCCGGCACGCCGCGCGGCCTGCAGGCGCGCGACTGGCTCGACCGGCATCGCCGCATGATGGCGTGGAATAGTGCTGTTCTCGCCAACACGGCGGCGGCCTATCGCGGCTTCCTCGCGCAATATCCTGACACCGACCTGACAGCGACCGCGCGCAAGATGATCGAGCGGCTGCGCTACCGTCCCGATCCGGCACCCGCCGTCGCGCTCAGTGTGCCCGCGACCAACGTCGCGCTGGCGGCGCCGACCTGTCCCTGCAACGCCGCGCCGCCGCAACAGCCGCTGCAGCAGAGGGCCAACGTGCCGGTGAAAAAGCGTGCCGATCCCGATCCGCCGCGGCGCGCGGGCAAGCGCCCGCCGCGCGTTGTGGTCGAGGACGACGTCGTGGTGGTGCGCCGTCCGCCTCCAACCGTGGTCTATGAGCCTGCCGGACCGCCGATCGGAATCGGGATCGGCATCGGTGGCGGCGGTGGTTATCGCGGCAACTACGGCGGCGGCTATCGCCGGGGTGGATACTGACGCGCCGATCGCGTAAAGGCTTTCCCCGCATGAGATGCGGCGCCTGATGATCGCATCCTGGGGGAGGACGCGATGCGGTCGCTGCTTTGCCTGCTTGCCGCGCTGCTGCTGTGTGCTCAGCCGGCGCGCGCCTGGGAATATTGGGGCGGCGACCGCGGCGGACAGCGCTTCTCGCCGCTAACGCAGATCACATCAGACAATGTCGGCACGCTGGTGCGCGGCTGGGAATTCCGCACCGGCGATCTCGATACCCGCCCGCCCGAGGTGATGAAGCGCACCAAGTTCGAGGTGACGCCGCTGTTCGTCGAGGCCAGCCTGATCCTCTGCACGCCGTTCAACGAAGTGATCGCGCTCGATCCCGGCAGCGGTGCGCAGAAATGGCGTTTCGATCCGAAGATCAGCATGGCGCAGCGGCCGGCCAATCGCTTTGTCTGCCGCGGCGTCGCGCACTGGACGGATGAACGTGCGGCGGAAGGCGCGGCCTGCAAGTCACGCATCTTCACCGGCACCAACGACAGGCGCCTGATCGCGCTCGATGCCAGAACCGGCAAGCCCTGCGCCGATTTCGGCAACGCTGGCGAGATCAAGATCGACGTTGGGATGAAGCTGGAATGGCCGGGCGAGTTTCAGATCACGTCGGCGCCGGTGACGGGACGTGGCGTGGTCGTGGTCGGGTCCGCGATCGGCGACAACCGGCGGGTCGACGCGCCGCTCGGCGCGGTGCGCGCCTTCGATGCGCGGACCGGCCAGCCGCGCTGGAGCTTCGATCCGCTCGTGCACAATGGCGTCGAGGCCGGCCACAGCAATGTCTGGGCGCCGATGTCGGTGGACGAGGAGCGCGGCCTGGTGTTCCTGCCGACGACATCGCCCAGTCCGGACTTCTGGGGCGGCAAGCGCCCCGGCGATGACGAGCACGCCAATTCCGTCGTCGCGCTGAGGATCGAGACCGGCGAACTCGCATGGGCATTCCAGACCGTGCATCACGACGTATGGGACTACGACCTGCCGGCGCAGCCAACGTTGGCGCGGATCGACACCGGCGATGGTCAGCGCGACGTCGTGATCCAGCCGACCAAGCAGGGCTTTGTGTTCGTGCTCGATCGCGACACCGGCAAGCCGGTGTGGCCGGTGGAAGAGCGCGCGGTGCCGCAGAACGGAGCCGAGGGCGAGAGGCTGTCGCCGACGCAGCCGTTCCCGAGCCATGTGCCGCCGTTGCTGACGCAGCGGATGACGACCGATGATGTCGCCGGCCTGCTGCCGGGTACCGGGAGCTCGGCCTGCGAGACGCTGCTCGCGCAATCCCGCAATGAGGGCCTTTACACGCCGCCGTCGACGCAAGGCACTGTGATCTATCCGATGACCGGCGGCGGTGTGAACTGGGGCGGCGCGGCGTTCGATCCGGTCAATCAGATCCTTTACGCCAATGTCAGTCATGCGGCGCACATCGTCACACTGATTCCGCGCGACCAGGCCAAGGGCTTCAATCCGCCGCCGGGTCATGAATTCGGCCAGCAGGAAGGGGCGCCGTTCGCGATGTCGCGGGCGCTGGCGAAGTCGGCGGTCGGGTCGCCCTGCAACAAGCCGCCATGGGGCGAGACGGTGGCGGTCGATCTCAAGGCCGGCAAGATCCTGTGGCATGCGTCGGTCGGCACCAGCGAGGATCTCGCGCCGCTCGGCATCGCGCTCAATACCGGCACGCCGCTGGTCAACGGCGTCGCGATCACCGCGGGCGGACTGGTGTTCACCGGCGCGATGGATGCCTATCTGCGCGCATTCGACGCCAGGTCTGGAAAGCAATTGTGGCTCGGCCGGCTTCCGGTGCCCGGCGTCGCCAATCCGATGACCTATTTCTGGAAGGGCGAGCAGTACGTCGCGATCGGCGCCGGCGGCCATTCCGAGGCCGGCACATCGATCGGCGATAGCGTGGTGGCCTTTCGCCTGCCGCGTCAGGGCGAGGGGGGATCGTTGTGGTCGCGCCTGATCGACTGGCCCGGCGGGCGGTTCACCGCCAAGGCTGTGGCCGCCGGACTCGTGCTCGTGGCCCTCATTGCGCTGTTGTGGCGCTGGCGGCACAGCCGTCGCTCGCGATCCGCTTAGGTGCTCCCTGCTGCAGGTGCGCGCCTCCAAAATATCGAAAACAACCCCATGCAAAGTAGCCGGCGGCTGCCGGCGTTCGAAAAGCAACTTGACACGTCGGGCAACTCAGGGGTATTTTTCTAATATTCCGAAATGATGCAAGCGCCGCCTCGCTGCGCCAAGGCGCGATGAATTCAGGTTGAATCGGCTTGGCGGCATTCGCTGCATCTTCCCCCGCAACCCGCAGGGCAATCGCATTTGGGAAAAATCTGGCGAGAAGCGCCCCTGCGGCCCATCCTTCGAGACGCCCGCCTTTGGCGGGCTCCTCAGGATGAGGTCTTGTTTAGCGGCACAATAGTAGACCCTCATGGTGAGGAGCGCCGCTTGCGGCGCGTCTCGAACCACGAGGCCGAGTACGTGCGCAACCGCCCAAGGGACATATGCGATTGCCCTGCCCGGCAACTGGAGAGGGAGCGCAGGTTCTTTGCGGATGCAATTGAACCTGGGGCGTGGACTCATAATTCTAAGATGTCGCTTCCGAGAGGAAATGCGGACACGCGGCGCAGACCGCGGGGATGTCACCTAGTGGACCAACTTCGCCGCCTCTGACTGGTCCGGGACTTCTCATCAACGATCCTCGACCGCCGCATTTGACCCAAAGCCGACGATGACGTGACCTGCACACGTGCAGAGGCTTTATTGAGCGTCTAGTTATGGTAGAGTTGATGAGATGAGACTACCAGAGGACACGATGAAAACCGTGCGCACTTCCATCCAGTTCGCACTGGCGGCGTGGCTGGTAATATTCTTTCTCGGGGTGCTACCGTACGCGGGTAGCCAAGCGCTAAAAATCAAAGATCGTCCTCGCGTAATGGGATTTTTCTCAAACTACCGCGAGGTTTCCGGTACAAAAGGCTCTAGATACGTTGTGGCTACTCTCGATTTCGATCGACCAAGCCCTCAAGGCCTAGTTCACTGCAAGATTGATCCCTATACGCTGGGCCCAGTTAACACTGAAGCATCAAAGCTTTCGAACGCTCAATTTGCCGTACAGATGGGCACATGCGAGGCGGCGATACAGTTGCCGCTTGGAAGCCCGCATGACCTTTGGGGCTGGATACGGCTCCTTCTCCTCGGTTCGATGTACGCAGCAATAATCGGATGTGTTTATGGCTTCGCTGTGCTGCACGATTACGTCTGGAAGCACGGGCATGGCAAGCAGACGGCGGGCTGAGCACCACCACGTGACATATGCTCGGGTCACGTCTGCTTCTGGCCCTGAGCGGACATTCACCACAGCATTGCTGATGTCGGCTTTTGAGAGCGACACCGACCTCGCTATCCGCTCGCATACACTGGATTTTCGAGTACACGCCCCTGTTCTCATCACGCTTTAGCGCGACCCGTCACAAATCAGGAACACGAATTCTCAATCCGTGCACTGAAGCGACGTGCAGTCAAAGTTGCGCGATGTCTCGCTTGCGTTCGCCGTGATGCTTCGCATACGAGGTCGCGAACGGACCCGCCGGGCTTCCGGCGAACCCGTTGATTTCAGATCATTGCCCATGGTGATTGCGATGAAGATCACTGCCTCGATCATGCTTGCCGCCGCGCTCGCGCTGTCGTCCGCGCCGGCCAACGCCACCGTGCTCGATCTCTCGACCATGACGTGCAAGCAGTTCGTCGAAGGTGGCGACGACACCATCAAGATGGTGCTGGTCTGGATGGACGGCTGGTACAAGGGCGATTCCGACGAGGCGATCATCGACACCGACGTGTTTACCGAGAACGCCAAGAAGTTCGGCACCTATTGCGGAAAGAATCCGACGATCAGCATCGTCAACGCCGCGGAGGCCGTGCTCGGCAAGTAAATCTTGCTACGCAAGCTATGGCGGGATTGGTCTAGTCGGCTTGCTCAGTGTCATCACCCGCGCATGCGGGTGATCCAGTATTCCAGAGACCGTGGTGATGGAATGAGCGGCCGCGGCGTACTGGATCGCCCGGTCAAGCCGGGCGATGACAGTTGCGTAGGATGGGTAGAGCGAAGAGAAACCCATCATCTCAATGCGCGGCAAGAAGCTCGGCAAGTAAATCTTGCACCGTGATTAGCCTGAACCCTCATGGTGAGGGGCGCGGGACGCGCGTCTCTGTACGATGCTTCGCATCGCCAGGCGAACCATGAGGCCGGGCTGGTGGCCTCGTCCTTCGAGACGCTTGCTGCGCAAGCTCCTCCAGCGACAAAGGCGAAGCCTTTGCGCGGGGATGAGGAGATACACCGTCTATGATGCGAGAGGCCTATCCCGGCAGCATCGCGAAGGCGCTCGACACCATCGCCACCGGCTTGTTGTCGGTGGCGGAGGATAGCGTGACGCGGCCGAAGCTCATGGTGCGGCCGAGCCTGACCACGCGGGCGTCGGCCAGCACGTCGGAGGCGGTCACCGCGCGCATGAAGTGGGTGGTCTGGTCGACCGTCGTCATCGGGCGATAGCCCTTGTTGGCCGCGAGGTTGGCGAGCACCATCGCGGTGTCGGCGAACGCCATCAGCGCCTGGCCGCAGACGATGCCGCCATTGCGGCACAATCGCTCGGAAAACGGCATGCGCAGGATGGCGCCGGGCTGCCAATCGGCATCGCCGCTAGCAGGCGGGGCGATGTCGAACTGCTCGATCGCCAGATTGAGGTCCTGCACCCATGGCGCAAAGACGTCGCCGAGCACGCGCTTTGCGTCGTCGATCCCGAATTCACCGGCCTGCTGCATGACGTCCCGTTTCCTCCGCTGATGGTTTTGCCATTTATCGCCTAGTTGCGCGTGACATGCACTGCCGGCGTGTTGCCCGCATTCCACTTGCCGTCGATCGCCCGTTCGATCTGGGCGGCGAGTTGTAGCAACAGCCCGTCACTCGCTTGCTTTCCGATCGCCTGGATGCCGAGCGGCAGGCCGTGCTCGTTGGCCGCGAGCGGCAGCGAGATCGCGGGGATGCCGCAGAGATTGGCGAGCGGCGTGAAGGCGAAGTTGCGCCAGAGATTGCCGAACCAGTCCAGCACCGACGGATTGTCCGAGATGGTGAGATACTCCGTGGTGCCGACCTTCGGCGTCGGCAGCGCCGTGATCGGCGTCAGGATGATGTCCCAGTCCTCGAAGAAGGCGCCGAAGCCGCGCGAGGTGGTGTTGAAGACGGCCTGCATGCGGGCGCGATCGGCGAAGCTGAAGTCGCGGCCGTGCTCCCAGATGCGGATATTGATCGGCTCGATCAGCTCCGCCGGCGGCCGCTCGAGGCCGCGCGCGGCGAGCATGTTGCCGATCACGACGGCGAAATTGCTGATGTAGCAGGTGGTCTGCGCCGCGAAGGCTTCCCGATAGTCGATCGACGGCAGTGCGTGATCGACCTGATGGCCGAGGCCTTCGAGGAAACGTCCGACCCGCTCGAGCTCGGCTGTGATGTGCGGCGTCGCGCGATAGTCGCCCCATGTGTGCGACAGCGCGATTCTGAGCCGGCCGGGATCACGCGCGATCATCGCGGCATATGGCTCGGGCGAGGTCCAGAACGGCATGAACTCGCCGGGCGCAGGTCCCCGGCAGGCATCGACGAAGCCAGCGGTGTCGCGCACCGTGCGCGACTGGCAGCCCTGGATCGAGACCAGCCCGGTGAGATCGGACAGATGCGGCGCGAGTGAGAACACGCCGCGCGAGACTTTCAGGCCGATATTGCCGTTGACCCCGGCGGGAATCCGGATCGAGCCGCCGCCGTCGGTCGCATGCGCGATCGGCACGGCACCGGCGGCGACCATCGCCGCGCTGCCGGCCGACGAGCCGCAGGTGGTGTAGTCGGTGTTCCAGGGATTGCGCGTGACATAGACCGCGGGATTTTCCGCCGAGCTGCAGACCCCGAACTCCGGCGTCGTGGTGCGGCCGATCAAATTGAGGCCGGCCTTGCGCATCTTCGCGGTCAGGAAGGTATCCGCCGCGGCGCGATTGCCGCGCATCATCAGCGAGCCCATCTCCTGCAGCCGGCCCTTCAGCGTCGGGCCGAGGTCCTTCATCAGGAAGGGCAGGCCGGCGAACGGGCCGTCGAGGTCGGCGCCGTCGCGCGCGGGGTCGGCGATCACATCGTCGAACAGCTCGACGACGCCGGAGAGCGCGGGATCGACCTTGGCGACGGCGCTGGCTGCCTGCGACGCCAGCTCACGGGGCGTCAGCTCGCCGGCCCGGACGCGCCCTGCGAGCGCCGTCCCGTCATGCTGCGTCCACTCGTCCCAGCTCATCGCCAAAGTCATTTGATCGATTCCTTTTCTGCTTTGTTGCGCAGTGTAATTTGCGCGGACGCCCGGTCAAACCGACGCGCGCTGCGCTGCGTTCCGATGCGCGCTTGCGCTGCGCTCCGACGCGCACTGCGCTGCGCTGCAAGCGCCGTGCCCGGCTTGAAAATGCCCCAGTTTCGGCGCTCAGTCGCCTCCTCGCGAGTGGTGGGGGCGTACATGTTCCGCAAATTGGTGGTGCTCGGCGGCGTGGTTGCGATCGGGCTTGCGCTCAGCGGTTGCACGCGCTGCGGTCCGGTCTGGGACGGCTGGATGCAGTCGCCGAAATCCTGCAAGTCAGACCATCTCTAGTGTGCTGAATGCGAAGTTCGTGCGATTTCGCGGCAGCCACTTTCACGAACTTCGCATTCATAAAGCACACTAGAATCATAAGTTTGCTAGTGTCCTTATCGAATCCGAAGTTCGCTCCGAAGGTGCGGCAAATGATGCGAACTTCGGATTCGGGACACTAGGGCCGGGGCAGGCGCGCTTGGCCAGACACGCTTGGCGACGGCTTTCTTGCGGTGATATACCGGCGACGAAAATGCAAGGAGCGTACTCATGAGAGTTTTGTGCGCAGTCGCGGTTGCGGTGCTGCTGTCGGCGCCGGCCTATGCGCAGATGCCGAACGTCAACCTGATGCCTGAGGTCAAGACCAGGACCCAGGAGGAGAAGGAGCAGGACGCGGTCAGGGACAAGGCCTACAAGGACTCGCTCAGCAAGATTCCCGATGCCAAGGGATCGTCCGATCCCTGGGGCGTCGTGCGCAGCGATCCGCCGAAGGCGGCCGCCCATCCCGCCAAGCCGAAGACCAAGACCGGAAGTTCGGCGCAGCCCGGAAGCGCCGCGCCGCGTAGCCAGTAACGCCCGTTCGGGGCGACGTCATCCGTCTCCCGCAGACTCGGATTCTCCTGCCGCCGCCCCTATATTGGGGTGTCGTCAGTTGGTCCGGAGTTGCGGCATGGTGTCTCGTCCGCGCGATCTCGCCAGCCGGATGGCCGAGCGGCGAAAGCCGGACGACGGCTATCTGCGCGAGACCTTCAGCCTGCCACGCGATCAGGCCCGCGTGAGGGCGCGCGACTTTCTCAAGCGCTACCCGAAGGCGGCCTATATGAGCGCCGTCGAGAGCTGGCGCGAGCTCCCCGGCGGCGACATCGAGTTCACGATGCGGCGGCTGGCAAGCGCGGATTGAAGCGTTTTCGAGCGAAGCGCGAGGGCCGGCCGGTCAGGGCACCGGGGCGTGCACGATAGGCCGTGCCTCAGTCCCCATTGCTGCCGCGGGTCCGTTCCCGCTCCAGATTGTTCAGCTCGCGATCGATCCGCAGTTGCACGCGGCGGATCGCCAGAAGATCGAGCTTTGCTTCGGTCTTGCCCGTGAAGACGCGATCGCCGATCTGGAAGCGCCATTTCCAGACGCCAGCCATCAGCTGAGTGACGCTGAACTCGATGCCCCTGTGGATCATCTGTAACGGTTCCGCGAATGAAGGGCGGTCGTCGATCTTTAAACCATTGGTTGTAGTAATAGTTGGCACCCGTAAAAAGGTCGTGTGAAAGGCCGCGCCCGTTCGAGCCGTCGTTGTGGATTCCGGAAAGGATTCGTCCGCCGGCAGCGTCGCCAGGGAACCGTCGCCAGCCGTGTTGCCTGTCCAGCGCCGCGCAATTCGCGTTGGTTGAGCAGGCCAATGTTACGAACACTGGCGGAACCCGAGTCTTCCCGTCGAACGCTACGGAGTTTTTCCAGGGCTCAGGAGGGGTACGAAGGTAGTATGCAGATTGTGCCAACCGTTATCTGACGCGGTCGAGCCTGTCCGGTTAACTTGTTGATTATCAGGGGAACTTCGGGCGCAAGACGCAGTACGGCCCGGAACTTTGTTCTTGGCCGGAGAACTACGGAATTTTAAACGGCCCCAACAGGGGGCCGCCAACCCGTCCCGGAGGCGGGTTTTCCTCCAGCAGTCGGGGGGCTACCTGTCTGGCTGGGGGCCCCCAAATAAGGGCACTGCCGGGCCGATTGTTCCAGTAAATATTCCGCGAGAACAGATCGCGACCCGCAGGAAGTCATGGGGCCAGAACATCTGAGAGCCTCCTCAGTAGTCCTACCGAGAACATCGGCTAACCCTTGGTTGCGGCGGGGTTAAACCCAAACCAGGCCGCTCCAAAAATCAAAGCAGGCCATTGTGGATGGAAACGGGCCGGCACCTCCTGGCCTGAAAGAACATATTGCGAACATAGAACAAACGTGGTACGAAGTTCCAATCAACAACGCATTCTACCCGATCTCATCGCCCGTTTTTCCCGCTAGCGAATCCCCGCCATAAGGAGCACATCCCAAATGTCCGCCACCGCACTGCGTATCGTCGAAGGATCCTCCATGGATAAGTCCAAGGCCCTCTCAGCCGCGCTCTCCCAGATCGAGCGCCAGTTCGGCAAGGGCTCGGTGATGAAGCTCGGCAAGAACGACCGGTCGATGGATGTCGAGACGGTGTCGTCGGGGTCGCTCGGGCTCGATATCGCGCTCGGCGTCGGCGGCCTGCCGAAGGGACGCGTCGTCGAAATCTACGGGCCGGAATCCTCGGGCAAGACCACGCTGGCGCTGCACACCGTGGCGGAAGGCCAGAAGAAGGGCGGCATTTGCGCCTTCATCGACGCTGAACACGCGCTCGACCCGGTCTATGCGCGCAAGCTCGGCGTCAACATCGACGAGCTCTTGATCTCGCAGCCGGACACCGGCGAGCAGGCGCTGGAGATCTGCGACACGCTGGTGCGCTCCGGCGCGGTCGACGTGCTGGTGGTCGATTCGGTTGCGGCGCTGGTGCCGAAGGCCGAGCTCGAGGGCGAAATGGGCGATGCGCTGCCGGGCCTGCAGGCGCGCCTGATGAGCCAGGCGCTGCGCAAGCTCACCGCCTCGATCAACAAGTCCCACACCATGGTGATCTTCATCAACCAGATCCGCATGAAGATCGGCGTGATGTACGGCTCGCCGGAGACCACCACCGGCGGCAACGCGCTGAAATTCTACGCCTCGGTCCGCCTCGACATCCGCCGCATCGGTGCGATCAAGGAGCGCGACGAGGTGGTCGGCAACACCACCCGCGTCAAGGTGGTGAAGAACAAGCTGGCGCCGCCCTTCAAGCAGGTCGAGTTCGACATCATGTACGGCGAGGGCGTCTCCAAGATGGGCGAGATCCTCGACCTCGGCGTCAAGGCCGGCATCGTCGAGAAGTCGGGCGCCTGGTTCTCCTATGACAGCCAGCGGCTCGGTCAGGGCCGCGAGAATTCCAAGGCATTCCTGAAGTCGAATCCCGACATCACCGCCAAGATCGAAGCCGCGATCCGGCAAAACTCCGGCCTGATTTCCGAGCAGATCCTCGCCGGCACGCCCGAGCGCGACGCCGAAGGCGAGGAGCCTGCCGACGAGTAAGCCGCAAGGCTCAATCATTTCGCTGGAAGCGGGCGCTGAGGACGTTGAGTTGCCGACGTCTTCGGCGCCCGTTTCGCTTTGTGCCTGGCGTCGAGAGAGTTGAGCGGATGAAACGCCTGATCCTGACCAGCCCGTCCGGCCTTAGCCTCGCGCGTTCGGGGCTCACCGAGATCGCTATTACATCCGGCTTTCGGTTTGTTGGTGGACCGCTGCCGCCGCCAGGAGAGCTTGAGGCTTACTTCGGATTACGGTCGGACCAGGATTCAGTCGGACATTGGTCGCACTGGAGCTCACAGAGCCAGTGGCCTCAGGATGCCCGTGCGCGCCGGCATCTCGCACTGATCGAATTCTGCGAACCTTACGAGATTATCGAGCTTTGGTTCGATCCGAACCCAATGGATCAATTGCAGCTGATTTGGTTGCTCGATCATTTCCGGGCCTACCCGGCGATGGCGGCCAAGCTGAAATTGCGCCTGGTCGCGTTCGATCTGTCGATGATGCACGAGACATGGCGCGGATGGAACGAGGTGCCGCTGATCAACATACGGCCTGCCGACCTCGAGACTGCAAGTCTCTGTTGGCAGGCGTATCGAGCGGCAACGCCCGAGGCCTGCTTCGATACGCTGCATCGAGACCTCAGCGGCTTTCCCTTGCTGAGGCCGGCGCTGCTTGATTTGCTCCAGGAGCTTCCGTGGAGCGGATCGGGACTTGGCGCGACCGAACTGCGACTGCTCGAACTGATTGCGGCGGGCTTCATGGGGACGAACGGGCTGTTCTACCTTCGCGGCTTTCGTCAACGCGGTGTGTTCACCGACATGGAAATCGGCACGCTGCTTCAGGGGCTCGCGCATGGGCCGCGGCCCGCGATCGCCGGGCTCGATGATGAGCTACGCGTCATCGCCCCTGAGAATTTGCGCGCGCGTATGGAGGCGTATCAGCGAAGCCGGCTGTCGCTGACTGAATTCGGCGAGGCTGTCCTTGCCCATAAGGAGGACTTCAGTCGCCACAATCCGATCGATCGTTGGTGGGGTGGCACGCATCTCACCAACGACAGCCTTTGGCGCTGGGCCCCCGCGCTACTCAAGCACTAGCACCGATCGTGGATTGGACCGTTGCGACTCAATCCGCGCAATTCGGATTGTCCGCTTACCCCCGCGCCAGCGCCTTTTCGCGGCTCGCAATCAGCGCCCGCAAGTCCTCGGTCACGGCGACCGACTGGTGCGTTTTCTGGTCGGTCGCGACCCAGATGATCTCGCCGGTGGCGCGCAGGTCATGGGAGTCCTTGGCGAAGATCGCGAGCGCAAGATTGATCGAGGAGCGGCCGATCCGCGCGACGCGTACGCAGACCTCGATGTCCTCGTCGAACCGAATCGGCGCCTTGTATTCGACGACCGACTTCACGGTGTGAAAGTCGATCCCGGTCCGCGCCACTTCGCCGAGATAATCATAGCCGAGCGCGCGAAAATATTCCGTGATCGCGGTGTCGAAATAGGTCAGGTAGTGGGCGTTGAACACCACGGCCTGCGCGTCGACCTCGGAATAGCGGACGCGGAACGGGAAATGAAACCAGAATTCCTCGCGCATGTTTCCTCCTGCCGCGGGCGGCCCTCGCTATCGTTCGTCCCGCAGTTAGCAGGGACGTTACGATCGCTGGACCGTAGGATGGGTAGAGCCAACGGGTCCGCGCAAAGCGCGGCCCGATGATAAACTCCGCGAAACCCATCGTTCACGGAGCGTGATCAGCAGTGATGGGTTTCGCTGCTCTCTACCCATCCTACAACAATGGCTACGAGAAGGGCGCTTACTCTGCCGCCTGCGCGTAGTCCTCGACCGGCGGGCATGAGCATACCAGGTTGCGGTCGCCATAGACGTTGTCGACGCGGCCGACCGGGCTCCAGTATTTGTCGGACCGCGACACGCCGGCCGGGAAGCAGCCCTCGGCGCGGGTGTAGGCCCGGTTCCAGTCATCGTCGGCAATGTCGTGGACGGTGTGCGGCGCGTGGCGCAGCGGCGAGGCCTCGACCTTCCAGCGGCCCTTCTCGATCTCCGCGATTTCGTCGCGGATCGCGATCATGGCGTCGCAGAACCGGTCGATCTCGAACTTCGACTCCGATTCCGTCGGTTCGATCATCAGCGTGCCCGCCACCGGGAAGCTCATGGTCGGCGCGTGGAAGCCGTAATCGATCAGCCGCTTGGCGATGTCGTCGACGGTGACGCCGCTCGTCGTCTTCAGCGCCCGCGGATCGACGATGCACTCATGCGCAACGCGGCCGCGCTCGTTGCGGTACAGCACCGGGAAGTGCGGCTGCAGCCGTGCGGCGATGTAGTTGGCATTGAGGATCGCGATCTCGGTGGCGCGCGTGAGGCCTTCGCCGCCCATCATCAGGATGTAGATGTAGGAGATGGTCAGGATCGACGCCGAGCCGAACGGCGCGGCCGACACCGGGCCGATGGCGTGCGCCGTCGTGCCGTCGGTTGCGGGATGACCCGGCAGATAAGGCGCAAGATGCGCCTTCACACCGATCGGGCCCATGCCCGGGCCGCCGCCGCCATGCGGGATGCAGAAGGTCTTGTGCAAATTGAGATGGCTGACATCGGCGCCGTAATCGCCGGGCCGCGAGAGCCCGACCTGCGCGTTCATGTTGGCGCCGTCGAGATAGACCTGGCCGCCATGCGCATGCACGATGTCGCAGATCTCGCGGATATGCTCCTCGAACACGCCGTGGGTCGACGGATAGGTGATCATGACCGCGGCAAGGTTGGCGGAGTGCTTCTCGGCCTTGGCGCGGAGATCGTTGACGTCGACGTCGCCGCGCGCATCGCACGCCACAACCACGACGTCCATGCCGACCATCGCGGCCGAGGCCGGATTGGTGCCGTGCGCGGAGGAGGGGATCAGGCACACCTTGCGGTGCGGCTCGCCGCGCGCAAGGTGATAGCCCCGGATCGCCAGCAGTCCGGCATATTCGCCCTGCGCGCCGGAGTTCGGCTGCAGCGAGATCGCGTCATAGCCGGTGATGTCGCACAGCCACTGCTCCAGCCGCTTGAACAGCGCGTGATAGCCCTTGGCCTGATCTGCGGGCGCGAACGGATGCAGATTGCCGAACGCCGGCCAGGTCAGCGGGATCATTTCCGTGGTGGCGTTGAGCTTCATCGTGCAGGAGCCGAGCGGGATCATCGCGCGGTCGAGCGCGAGGTCGCGATCACTGAGCCTGCGCATGTAGCGCAGCAGCTCCGTCTCCGAGCGGTGGGTGTTGAACACCGGATGGGTGAGGAAGGCGCTCGAGCGCCGCAGATCCTTCGGCAGCGCCTCGCGCGCGGCCGCTTCGATCTCGGCAAAGCTGAGCTTGCCGCCGAACACGCGCCATACTGCCTCGACGGTCTCCGGCGTCGTGGTCTCGTCGAGCGCGATGCCGAGCGTGGTCGCACCGATGCGCAGATTGATCCGCTCCGCCTGCGCGCGGGAGACAATCTCGATCTGCTTCGCTCCGGCCTCGACCGTCACGGTGTCGAAGAACGCTTCGCTGGTCGGCGCAAAGCCGAGCTTGCGCAGGCCGGCGGCGAGCACGGTGGCGCGGCGATGCACGCCGCGTGCGATATGGGTCAAGCCCTCGGGACCGTGATAGACCGCATACATCGAGGCGATCACGGCGAGCAGCACCTGCGCGGTGCAGATGTTCGAGGTCGCCTTTTCGCGGCGGATATGCTGCTCGCGGGTCTGCAGTGCAAGGCGATAGGCGGGCTGCCCACGCGAATCCACCGAGAGGCCGACGAGGCGGCCGGGCAGCGAGCGCTTCAGCGTGTCGCGCACTGCCATGTAGGCGGCGTGCGGTCCACCATAACCCATCGGCACGCCGAACCGCTGCGCCGAGCCGATCGCGATGTCGGCGCCGAGCTCGCCGGGCGAGGTGAGCAGCGTCAGCGACAGCAGGTCCGCCGCGACGATCGCAAGCGCGCCCCTGGCGCGCAGCGATGCGATGGCAGGCTTGAGGTCGCGCACCGCGCCCGATGTTCCCGGATATTGCAACAGGGCGCCGAGCACGTCGGCGTTGTCGAGCTCGGTCAGGGGATCGCCGACGACCAGCGCCCAGCCGAGCGGCGCGGCGCGCGTGCGCATCACCGCCAGCGTCTGCGGATGCACCTCCTTGTCGACGAAGAACACCTTCGCCTTGACCTGCGAGTGGCGCTCGGCGAGCGCCATCGCTTCGGCCGCCGCGGTCGCCTCGTCGAGCAGCGAGGCGTTGGCGACATCGAGCCCGGTGAGATCGCAGATCATGGTCTGGAAGTTGAACAGCGCCTCGAGCCGGCCCTGGCTGATCTCCGGCTGGTACGGCGTATAGGCGGTGTACCAGGCCGGGTTCTCCAGGATGTTGCGCTGGATCACCGCGGGCAGGATGGTGCCGGAATAGCCCTGGCCGATCAGCGAGGTGAACACCTGGTTCTGCGCGGCGAGCTCGCTCATATGCGCGAGCGCCTCGGTCTCGCTCAGCGCCCGACCGAGATCGAGCGGCGCCTTCTGGCGGATCGACGCCGGCAGCGTCTCATTCATCAGCGCCTGCAGGCTCGCGGCGCCGACCGTTTCCAGCATCGCGTTGATGTCGCGCGGCGACGGTCCGATGTGGCGGCGGACGAAATCGGTGGCGGCTTCGTTGATCGGCTTGAAGGGCGCGTTCATGACGTGGTCCTCGTTGTCAGCCGTCATACTCCGCGAAAGCGGGGTATCCAGTACGCCGGGACATCAGTGATTGAGCTGAAGGGCCGCGGCGTACTGGGTCGCCCGATCAAGTCGGGCGATGACAGTGAGTGTGTGGTGGCAATCTGCTTCATTCTCTCAGGCGGTGTGCGCGGCGTAGGCGGCCTCATCCATCAGGCCGCCGAGCTCGCCCTTGTCGGCAATCTTCATCTTGAAGAACCAGGCCTTGCCGCCGGCGTCCGAATTGACCAGCGCGGGCTCGGCGGCGAGCGCGTCGTTGACCTCGACCACCTCGCCGGTGATCGGCGCGTAGACGTCGGAGGCGGCTTTGACGGATTCGACGACGGCTGCGGCCTCGGCCTTCTTCAGGCTGCGGCCGACCTTGGGCAGTTCGACGAACACGACGTCGCCGAGCTGCGACTGCGCATAGTCGGTGATGCCGATCGTGGCGACGTCGCCCTCGATGCGGAGCCATTCGTGGTCGGATGTGTACAGCGTCGTCATGGGATCGATCCTTTGGCGTTTAGCGTTTGTAGGTATTGGGGACGAAGGGCGTGGCGGCGACTTTCAGCGGCAGCCGCTGGCCGCGCACTTCGGCGAAAACGGTGGTGCCGACGGCGGAAAGGGCGGTCGGCAGATAGCCCATCGCGACCGGCGCATTGAGGCTCGGGCCGAAGCCGCCCGAGGTCACCTTGCCGATCTGTTCGGTCGAGGCGGCATCGGCGAACAATGCGGCGCCTTCGCGCACCGGGGCGCGGCCGTCGGGCTTCAGGCCGACCCGCCGGCGCGCGGCGCCATCTGCGAACTGCGCGAGAATCTTGTCGGCGCCCGGGAAGCCGCCGGCGCGGGCGCCGCCGCTGCGGCGAACCTTCTGCACCGACCATTCCAGCGCGCCTTCGACCGGCGTCGTCGTGGTGTCGATGTCATGGCCATAGAGGCAAAGCCCGGCTTCGAGCCGCAGGCTGTCGCGCGCGCCGAGCCCGATCGGCAGCACGTCGGGATTGTCGAGCAGCGCGGTGACCACGGCTTCCACCTTGTCTGCGGGCACGGAAATCTCAAAGCCGTCCTCGCCGGTGTAGCCGGAGCGCGAGACGAAGCAGTCGACGTCGCCGACGCGGCGCGGACCAGCGTCCATGAATTTCATCGAACTGACATCTGCACAAAGTTTCGCCAGCGCCGATTCGGCCTTCGGCCCCTGCAGTGCGATCAGCGCGCGGTCGGCCAGCGATACGATCTCGCAAGTGTCGGCGAGGCTAGCGCGCAGATGCGCCTCGTCCTCGGCCTTGCAGGCGGCGTTGACCACCAGGAACAGGTGATCGCCGAAATTCGCGACCATCAGGTCGTCGAGCAGGCCGCCGTCATTGTTGGTGAATTGCGCGTAGCGCTGCCGTCCCGGCGCGATGCCGACGATGTCCTGCGGCACCAGTTTTTCCAGTGCGAGCGCAGCATCGGCGACTTTGCCGGATTTGGCCTTCAGCACGAGCTGGCCCATGTGCGACACGTCGAACAGGCCGGCTTCCTTGCGGGTGTGCAGGTGCTCCTTCAGCACGCCGGCCGCATATTGCACCGGCATGTCGTAGCCGGCGAACGGCACCATCTTGGCGCCGCGCGCCAGGTGCAGCGCGTGCAGCGGGGTCTGTTTCAGCGGGGAAGTTTCGCGTGCAAGCATCACAGGGCCCTCGCGGTTCCCATCGGGGACCTATTTCCCCTTGAGAAACCTGCAGAAAGCCCCATCTGTCGCTGTGCCTGAGAGTATTATCCCGTCGGCGGACGCATCAGGGCGAATCCCAGCGTCTCTTTCCAGATGTCAGACGTCACGCGGTCCTTTTGCCTGAGAGTTTCCGGGGCGGTTGCTCCTTCGGCGCCGGCGGTAAGGCCGGTCTCTCCCGACGTGACTAGGTATAGGTAGGTAGAAAACACGTCGCCACCAAGACTGTCAACGCAGCTGCAGCAACTATCCAATGGGCTTTGTGCTGCCGCGGCAAGCCCATGATCCGCCTGCACAGTTTCTGGACACCGCAGCTGGCAATGTCTAAAAGCGTTCGGCCGGAAAATGACGCCTTTTTGCGGCTGGCCGGCCCCTTTTTCCGATTGGATGAACATGAGCAGCGTCAACGACATCAGGTCGACATTTCTGAACTTCTTCAAGGGGAATGGCCACGAGATCGTGGCCTCGTCGCCGCTGGTTCCGCGCAACGACCCGACCTTGATGTTCACCAATGCCGGCATGGTGCAGTTCAAGAACGTCTTCACCGGCGTCGAGAAGCGCTCCTATCAGCGCGCCACGACGTCGCAGAAGTGCGTGCGCGCCGGCGGCAAGCATAACGACCTCGACAATGTCGGCTACACCGCGCGCCATCTCACCTTCTTCGAGATGCTCGGCAACTTCTCGTTCGGCGATTACTTCAAGGAGCGCGCGATCGAGCTCGCCTGGAATCTGATCACCAAGGATTTCGGGCTGAAGAAGGACAAGCTGCTGGTCACCGTCTACCACACCGACGACGAGGCGGCCGGCTACTGGAAGAAGATCGCGGGCTTCTCGGACGACCGCATCATCCGGATCCCGACCTCGGACAATTTCTGGGCGATGGGCGACACCGGCCCGTGCGGTCCGTGCTCCGAGATCTTCATCGATCGCGGCGAGCACATCTGGGGCGGACCTCCGGGCAGCCCGGAGGAGGATGGCGATCGCTTCCTCGAATTCTGGAACCTGGTGTTCATGCAGTACGAGCAGGTGACGAAGGAGGAGCGCGTGGCGCTGCCGCGTCCCTCGATCGACACCGGCATGGGGCTGGAGCGCATGGCGGCCATCCTGCAGGGCGTCGAGAGCGTGTTCGAGACCGATCTGTTCCGCAACCTGATTGATGCCGCCGCGTCTACCCTCGGGCACGGTCCGAACGAGCAGAACGTTGGGTCGTATCGGGTGATCGCGGACCATCTGCGCTCGTCGGCGTTCCTGATCACCGACGGCGTGCTGCCGTCGAACGAGGGCCGTGGCTACGTGCTGCGCCGGATCATGCGCCGCGCGATGCGCCATGCGCAGCTTTTGGGCGCGAGCGAGCCGCTGATGCATCGCCTGGTCTGGGCGCTGGTCCGCGAGATGGGCCAGGCCTATCCGGATCTGGTCCGCGCCGAGAAGCTGATCGAGGAGACGCTGCGGCTGGAGGAGACGCGCTTCCGCAAGACGCTGGCGCGGGGCCTGTCGATCCTCGACGAGAAGAGCGCGGGCCTCAAGAAGGGCGACATGTTCGACGGCGACACCGCGTTCACGCTGTACGACACCTACGGCTTCCCGCTGGATTTGACGCAGGACGCGCTGAAGTCGCGCGGCATCAGCGTCGACCAGGCGTCGTTCACCGACGCGATGGAGCGGCAGCGCGTGAAGGCGCGTGCCTCCTGGGCAGGCTCGGGCGAGGCGGCGAGCGAGGCGATCTGGTTCCCGCTGCGCGAGAAGCTCGGCGCGACCGAATTCCTCGGCTACGAGACCGAGGGCGCGGAAGGCGCGGTGACGGCGCTGATCAAGGACGGCGCCGAGGTCGAGAGCCTGAAGGCCGGCGAGAGCGGCGCGATCGTGCTGAACCAGACCCCGTTCTACGGCGAGTCCGGCGGCCAGGTCGGCGACACCGGCGTGCTGACCGGGGAGGGCGTCAAGTTCCGCGTCACCGACACGCAGAAGAAGGCCGGCGATCTGTTCGTGCATCTCGGCACGGTAGAGCAGGGCACGCTCGGCGTCGGCACCGCGCTGCAGCTCGAGGTCGATCACGCGAGGCGTTCGTCGATCCGCGCCAACCATTCGGCGACGCATCTGTTGCACGAGGCGCTGCGCCAGGTGCTTGGCGATCACATCGCCCAGCGCGGCTCGCTGGTCACGCCGGACCGGCTGCGCTTCGACTTCGTGCATCCGAAGCAGATCACGCCGGAAGAGCTCGCCCGGATCGAGGACATCGCCAACGATGTCGTGCTGGAGAACGACGAGGTCACGACCAGGGTCATGGGTGTCGACGATGCCCGTGAGGCCGGCGCCCGTGCGCTGTTCGGCGAGAAGTACGGCGACGAGGTCCGCGTCGTGTCGATGGGCAAGGGCGCCCGCGATCACGGCCAGAACGCGCTCGGCTGGTCGGTCGAGCTCTGCGGCGGCACCCATGTCCGCCGCACCGGCGACATCGGCATGATCTCGGTGACCAGCGAGGGCGCGGTCGCGTCCGGCGTGCGCCGCATCGAGGCGCTGACCGGGCATCACGCGCGCAAGCACGCCAACGACACCATCGCGCTGGCCAAGACCGCGGCGCTGGAGCTGCGCACCACGATCGACGACGTCCCGGCGCGGATCGCCGCGCTGATGGAGGAGCGCAAGAAGCTCGAGCGCGATCTGTCTGACGCCCGCAAGAAGCTCGCGATGGGCGGTGGCGGTGCGTCGAACGGCGCCGCCTCAGCCGTTCGCGAGGTCGGCAATGTCAAGCTGCTCGCGCGCGCGGTCGAGGGCGTCGAGACCAAGGATCTGAAGAGTCTCGTCGACGACGGCAAGAAGCAGATCGGCTCGGGCGTGGTCGCGATCGTCGGCGTCACCGAGGACGGCAAGGCCGGCATCGTAGTCGGCGTCACCGCCGATCTGACCGCGCGGTTCAACGCGGTCGAGCTCGTGCGCAAGGGCTCCGAGGTGCTCGGCGGCAAGGGCGGCGGCGGCCGGCCCGACATGGCGCAGGCCGGCGGGCCCGACGGCGCCAAGGCCGATGCCGCGCTGTCGGCGATCGAACAGGCCATGACTCAACAGGCATCGGCCGGCGCCTGACGGAGAGGCTGATCGTGGCGACGGCTCCGCTCAAGCCCACGATCAGCGATCCCGGGCTGCGCGACCGTCTCTACGAGCTGCTCGAACGCGATGATCTGCCGCATTCGGGCGGCTTGCGGTTTGCCCGGGTCATCGTCGCCATCATCGCCGTCGACGTGCTGGCGGCGATTCTGGCCTCCGTGCCCGAGATCGACGCGCAGTTCGGCTGGCTGCTGACGACCATCGAGATCGTGGCGGTCATCGCCTTCGCGCTGGAATATGCCGCGCGGCTCTGGAGCGTGGTCGGCCACTCGCTGCGCGACATGACGCCGGCGCGGGCGCGACTGGAATACGCCTTCTCGGCGCTCGGCGTGATCGACCTGCTCGCCTTCCTGCCGTCGGCCATCGCGCTTGCGATCGGCGACAAGACCGCGCTGGTGCTGTTCGGCATGCTGCCGTTCCTCAAGCTGGTGCGCTACTCGACCGCGATGCGCTCGCTGCTGGCGGCGCTGCATGCCGAGCGGCGCACGCTGTTCGGCTGCGTCGTGATCCTGACCGGCGCGGTGCTGCTGTTCGCCTCGCTGCTCTATGCCATCGAGCACAAAGTGCAGCCGGACAAGTTCGGCACCATGCCGCAGGCGATGTGGTGGGCGATCGTGACGCTCGGCACCGTCGGTTACGGCGACGTCATCCCGATTACGCCGCTCGGCCGGACCGTCACGGTGGTCGCGATCGTGGTCGGCTTCGCGATGATCGCGCTGCCGGTCGCGATCATCTCGACTGCGTTCGCCGACGAGGTCCGGCGCCGCGACTTCGTCGTGACCTGGGGCATGCTGGCGCGGGTGCCGCTGTTCTCGCATCTTGGCGCCGCCGATATTTCCGACATCATGCGGCTATTGCGGTCGCAGACCATCGAGGCCGGCGAGGTGCTGGTGCGGCGCGGCGATGCGGCGTCATCGATGTATTTCATCACCGCGGGCGAGGTCGAGATCGACCTGCCGAGCCAGCTTGTGCGGCTTGCCGACGGCGCGTTCTTCGGCGAGATCGCGCTGCTGCGGCGAACCAGCCGCTCCGGCACGGTGACGGCGACGCGCAAGACCAAGCTCCTGGTGCTCGATGCGCAGGACTTCCATGCCCTGATCGAGCGCATGCCGGCGCTCGCCGCGCATGTCCGGGAGACCGCCGAGGCGCGGCTTGCCGATCCGCTCGCGGCCGGTGGCGACCTGGCCGCCGCAGAGATCGCCCAGGCGCCGCGCGAGACCGACGGCGGCATCCGCGACTAGAACCTCATTCCGATTGAATCGGAACGAGGCTCTTGATTCTTCGTTTGACGCGTTTTCTTCACGCGAACCGGTATCCACTTCGCTCGAAAACGCTTAGTCCCGTCGCAGGAACACGTAATCCGCCGAATATGCCGCGCCCTTCAGCGCGCCTGATTTGTCGCAGGCCCCGCTGAGCTCACCGCCCGAGGTGTTGATCCGCTGCACGGTTGCGACGCTGGAGAGCAGGCCGTTGCCGCGATGGGCAATCACGTCGAGCTTCAGCCAGGCAATGTCGGAAGGCGTTGCGCCGGGTGCGCTGCCGGCGGTGCGGGCGGTCACGGCGCTGCCGTCGACATGCTCCCAGTTCGGACCCGCGTAATGCCGGCCGACCGTGCGGCCGTCGGCAATCAGGGTGGCGACCGGTTCGCGGAACGACCAGGCGAGCTTGCCGTCGGTGACCGGCTTGCACTCATAGACCTGCACGCCCTCGGCATGGACCGACAGAACCGGGGACTCGCCGGGCGCCGCGACGGCGTCGGGCAGCGGATCGGCAGCGAATGCCGCCGACCCGGTGAGCGAGAACGATGCGAGCACGACGGCTCTGACAAGGGCCATGGTCATGCTCGCACCTGTCTTCCCGGGATGACGGCCTCAGGCCGCGATCGCCTTCACGAGGTTGTCGGACACCTTGTCGAGGAAGCCGGTGGTCGAGAGCCAGCGCTGGTCGGCGCCGACCAGGAGCGCGAGGTCCTTGGTCATGTAGCCCTCCTCGACGGTGGCGACGCAGACCTTCTCCAGGGTGGTGGCGAACTTCGCCAGCGCCTCGTTGTTGTCGAGCTTGGCGCGATGGGCGAGGCCACGGGTCCAGGCGAAGATCGACGCGATCGAGTTGGTCGAGGTCTCCTTGCCCTTCTGGTGCTCGCGGTAGTGGCGGGTCACGGTGCCGTGGGCGGCCTCGGCTTCCACGGTCTTGCCGTCCGGGGTGAGCAGCACCGAGGTCATCAGGCCGAGCGAGCCGTAGCCCTGGGCCACGGTGTCGGACTGCACGTCGCCGTCATAGTTCTTGCAGGCCCAGACATAGCCGCCGGACCATTTCAGCGCCGAGGCCACCATGTCGTCGATCAGGCGGTGCTCGTAGGTCAGGCCCTTGGCGTCGAATTCCTTCTTGAACTCGCGGTCGAAGACGTCCTGGAAGATGTCCTTGAAGCGGCCGTCATAGACCTTCAGAATCGTGTTCTTGGTCGACAGATAGACCGGGTAGTTGCGCATCAGGCCGTAGTTGAACGAGGCGCGGGCGAAATCGGTGATGGAGTCGTCGAGATTGTACATCTCCATCGCGACGCCGGCGCCGGGCGCCTTGAACACTTCCTTCTCGATCACGGTGCCGTCCTCGCCGACGAACTTTAGCGACAGCGTGCCCTTGCCGGGGAACTTGATGTCGGTGGCGCGGTACTGGTCGCCGTAGGCGTGACGGCCGATGATGATCGGCTTGGTCCAGCCGGGAACCAGGCGCGGCACGTTCTTGCAGATGATCGGCTCGCGGAAGATGCAGCCGCCGAGGATGTTGCGGATGGTGCCGTTCGGCGACTTCCACATCTGCTTCAGGCCGAATTCCTTCACCCGGGCCTCGTCGGGGGTGATGGTGGCGCATTTGACGCCGACGCCGACCTTCTTGATGGCTTCGGCGGCGTCGATGGTCACCTGGTCGTTGGTCTCATCGCGGTATTCCATGCCCAGATCGAAATAGAGCAGTTCGACATCCAGAAACGGGTTGATCAGCTTGTCCTTGATGTACTGCCAGATGATCCGGGTCATCTCGTCGCCATCGAGCTCGACGACGGGGTTGGATACCTTGATTTTTGCCATGACGGGGAGGCCCTCTTGGGAACGGCGCGCTTTTGACGGCGGGGGTGGAAAAGATGCCTGCGCTATAGCACCGCCCGGGGGCGGGCGGAAGCGGAGGGGTTATGCACTTTCAGCCCATCTTTTCACCTAAAATGGGACCTGAGTGGCCGTCCCCGCGACGATGTACCAGGTCACGAACAGGCCCGCGATCAGGGCGCCCGGCAGACTCGATCCGGTCCGCCGCCAGGTGAAGGTCGCGATCACGGCGACGATCGCGAGCAGCGGCACGAACTGGATCGCGACGATGGTCGAGAGCGGCACGAAGCCGGGGTCCGGGACCGGGTTGAACAGCTTCCCCGTCAGCCACAGCGTGCCGTATTGCAGCACCAGCAACACGATGAAACCGAACGTCAGCGCCAGGATGTTGGTCAGGTACAGCGCCCCGCGCGGCGCATCCATGGTCGAGAAATTCCGGTGCAGCACGTGCAGCGCCACGACGAAAAACGCCGTGAACGGAATCAGATAGATCAGGAAGATGAGGAACTGCTTCGCGCTCATCAACTTGAGTGCGACGATCCAGAAGCGGAAGTCGATCTTGAAGGCGAGGTCGGCGAGCCACAGCGCGGCATAGCCGACCGCGACCGAAGCCAGCGCGATCACGACGGATTGACCGACGAGGCCGGTCCGGCTGGTGCGCTTCGGGGCGAACCGCATCAGGGCGAGCGTGATCAGGCCGTTGATGATGGCCCAGACCAGGATCTGGTTGGTGATGCCCTGCGGCAGGAACGCGCTCGGGGTGACGAAGGTGCCGCCCAGCGCAAAGGCCGGGTAATAGGTCAGCGCCGGGATGAAGGCGGACAGGATGAACGCCGTGGTCCAGCGCCGGCCGCTCGCGGCCTGATGCGGCGGCATCGTGCCGTCGGCAACCGCCGGCAGCCGCAGCCGGGAGAACATCCTGGCTTCCAGCAGCCCGTCGAACGTCCCGATGACCAGGGCAATGAAACCGATGAGGGCGATGAGCGTGCCGATCTCCTTGCGGAACCAGATCTGGTCGTCGACCGGCCGCGAGGTGCCGCCCTTCAATGTCTTGGCGAACCAGTCGAGGCTGTAGCCGATCGCCTCATGCGAGATGTGCTCGGCCGGATGGGTCATCGCCGGGGTGTACAGCACCCGGGCGGTGCCGTTGGCCGGATCGCCATAGACCTTGCCCGGCTCGACCGCGCCCTGCGTGCCGAACAGCGCCCAGAGCTTTGGGCTCTTGGTGACGTCGCGCGCGAGCTGGACGCCCCACATCAGGTCGGGGAATTCCTCGTACTGCGCGAACACCAGCGCGGTGTTGCGCGGCCAGTTCGCCGTGCCCTCGGCGGCGAACGGCTTGCCGGTGGACGAGCCCTCCAGCACCATCGACTTGTAGTCGTTGGGCATCGCTGCCGCGGCGGCGAGAACCGTCCAGCCGCCCATCGAATGGCCCTCGAGCCCGATATTCTCCTTGTCGACGAATTGGAGGCTTCGCAGATAGGCGAGGCCGTCAGGTCCGCCAAAACCGTTGGCGAAGGAGGGCGGGTCGCTATAGCCGTGGCCGGTCTGGTCGAGCGCGAGCACCACGTAGCCGCGGCGGGCGAACTCGATGGCGAAGCCGTCCTGGGTCTCGCGCGAATTGATATAGCCGTGGACGGCGAGGATGCCGGGCGCCGGAATCTGCGGCGTGGCATTCGGTGGGATGTAGAGCAGGGCGCTCATGGTATTGCCCTTGGCGCCCTTGAAGCGCACATCCTCGATCCGGATGCCGCCGGCGATCTGCGTGAAGTGGGCGAGCAGGCCCCCCGCCACGATCAAGATCAGGCCCACAATCGCCAGCGTCCATCTGCCCAGCATCGTCGTCCCCCCAAGGTGCCTCGCCGTTCAACCGGCGTCTCAAGCGTGCCTTTACAGCTTCGCTTTGGTTGTGGTTGATAGCCTATCCGAAGGCCAAGTGCGCAAGCGGCAGCCTTCGCTTCGTGCGATTGGGACTCCGATTGAGGATTCGCAAACGCCGCTAACCCTGTTATCTCCTTGGAGAAAATGGTCTCGCGCAAAACCGGTGCAAAGCTGGTCGATGCGGTCTTGGGCCCCTGCTTGAGATTTTGAATCAGCCGCTTTGGAAGCTGATTCAAAATCTTCAGACGTTGAATCAGAAAGTGAAGCGAGATGTCCGGCACCGACAAGACCAAGGCAGGGCACGACCTTGCCGGTCCCGTCGTCATCCTGGTCGAGCCGCAGCTTGGCGAGAACATCGGCATGGCCGCGCGCGCGATGGGCAACTTCGCGCTGTCGAGGATGCGCATCGTCAACCCGCGCGACGGCTGGCCGAACATTGCCGCCCAGCGCGCGGCCGCCGGCGCCGACCACATCATCGGTTCCGTCGAGCTGTTCGACACGGTCGAGCAGGCGATCGCCGATCTCACGCTGGTGTTTGCGACCACCGCCCGGGCCCACGACCAGGCCAAGCCGGTGGTCGGGCCGGAAGGCGCGGCGGGTGAGATCGTCGGTCATGTCGCATCCGGCGGCGGCGCCGGCATCCTGTTCGGGCGCGAGCGCGCCGGCCTGACCAATGAGGAGGTCGCGCTCGCCAACCGCATCATCACCTTCCCGGTGAATCCAGGCTTCGCTTCGCTCAATCTGGCGCAGGCGGTGCTGTTGATGGGCTACGAGTGGTTCAAGCTCTCGACCGCGGGCGCGCTGCCGTTCGCGATGCCCGAGCGGTCCGAGCCGGCCTCCCAGCACCAGATGCAGGCGTTCTTCGACAACCTCGTCGCCGAGCTCGACAAGGTCGAGTTCCTGCGGCCGGCGGAGAAGCGCGACACCATGCTGGTGAACCTGCGCAACATCTTCACCCGGATGGATCCGACCAAGCAGGACATGCACACGCTGCATGGGGTGGTGATGGCGATCGCCGAGGGCCGCAAGGGCCCGGCCAAGGGCGGGGTGCTCGACGGCGCCCAGGCGACGCGCTTGCGGGCGCTGCTCGCCGAGCAGGGGCAGGGTGGCGCGACCGCCGACAGCAGCAGCACCGTGCGCGGGCTCGCCCGGCTGCTCCGCCGCAACCCGACCGACGCCGAACGGATCCTGTGGCAGGCGCTGACACGGGACCGCCGCTTCGCCGGCCAGTTCAAGCGCCAGACCCCGGTCGGCCGCCACATCCCCGACTTCGTCTCCTTCGTGCACCGGCTCGCGATCGAACTGGTCAACCCGAACGAGAGCGAGGCCATCGGAGCCGACCGCGCCAAGCGCAGAGCCTGGCTCGAGGCGCGCGACTATCGGGTGGTCGACATGCAGGTGGCCGATGTCGAGCGCGACCTCGACGGCGAGCTCGCGCGGCTGGAGGCGGGGCTGCGGCAGGGGCGTTAGCTTACGCAATCGCTCTGTCCGCGGAGCAAGAACGGGATTCGAGTAAGCGACTCTTTCCACACGTCGTCCTGGCGAAAGCCAGGACCCATAACCACCGCATTGGATTGTGAAAGGGATCGTGGCCGCAGCGTCGCGCAACAATTGAGATTTGGGGTAATGGGTCCCTGCTTTCGCAGGGACGACACTGTGTTTGTTGCGCGGCCGGTGAGTCACACATACGCGTTCTCGCGACGCGCTTCGCCCGAGCTTTGCTCTTCGTTTCGCCGCTCTGATTACAGAGGGCGAAGGGAAAGCCGAGTGCCGACCACAGGCGCGGCGCGGATGGCGTGATATCTGCCTTCACAATCCGGAAGGCAGCATCTCGCTAGGCCAGTGCCGACACGAGCCACAGACCCACATGCAGGTCGCGCCCATCGGCTCCGATGCTTGCGGCGAGCGCGTTGCGTACCGCTTCTATGGCGCGATGACGTTGATCGTCCGTGGCATTCTCGAGCAGCGTAGGCAGCGGGCCGGCCTGCGTGATGAAGGCCATGCTTTGCGCGATGTCGCCGCCATGGATCGGCACGTCAATGGCCTTCAGTGCAATCTCGTGAAACCCAGCCTCGGTCAGGATGCCGCGAACGCGTTCCTCGCGCGCGAACGAAAACATCCCAGGCGCCAATGGATCGAGCGGCGGCTGAGGCGGCACGTGCGGTCGTGCCGCCTCGATCGGCACGCGAAACCACGGCGACTCCGGCATGGTGCGAAAACAGACGAACACCAGCCGCCCGCTCGCCTTCATGCCGCTGCGGATGTTGGTGAAGGCCTTGACCGGGTCATCGAAGAACATCAGGCCAAAGCGCGAATACACCAGATCCGCCCAGCGCGGTTCGAAGCCGTAGATCGTTGCGTCGGCCAGCGCACAGGTGACGTTGCCAAGTCCCGCCTCGGCGACACGATGCCTGGCCAGATCCAGCATCGGGACCGAGATATCGACACCCAACACAGCACCTGACGGACCAACAATCCTGGCGAACGCCAACAGTGTGTCACCGGTGCCGCATCCGATATCGATTACATGATCACCCGGTTTTGCCGCCGCAGCACCCAAGCTGACGCTGGTGACCGACGTGAAGACATCGCTGATCACGGCTTGCTGCGAAACCCATGAGTGCCCCATGGTGCTGTTCCAAAACTCTGCTCCTCGAGGGTTTGCGATAGGCGTCTGCATTGGATCAATCTCCTGGTGCTGAAAATCCGACGGAGTGTCGTCTGAAACAAACTGCAAAAATTCCAAATGGAATGCGAACTGCAGCCGACGCGCTTCCCATGTCGGCTTCAGGCTATCAGGACGTCTTCGCACGATCCGCATCTGATCGATGATGCTGGACGGCGCTCAGGTGGTGGAGTCATTGCCGCCGCTGCCTTTCGGCCTGGACATCGGAGGGATGCAGCTGCCAAAGCGTGGATCGAGCGGATCGTAGCGCGACCTCATTCTCGCGACGATGTAGAGCGCCGCCAGTGCGAAGGAGCCGAGCAACAGCAGGCCCCATGCAGGTGGCGGACCTGCAATCAAAAGCACTGCTGCTCCAACGAGGACTAATGCGAAAATGCCCGAAGACAGTTTTGAAGCCATGATCGGCTCCGCAGTTAGCGCAGGGACGGGATACTACCCTGGAATCGATCTGTTTGTGAGAGGCCGGCTGCGACACGCCAGCGCAGATATATCCACCTACGCCCGAGCAACGGCCAGTTCGCTCCCGGCCGCGAAGGTTACTATTGCGAGTTAGAGGTCGAGTTGGCCCCGGCTCACTTGCTCACTGCCGCGTGGATGGCGCGGCAATGTTGTACCAGTACGTCATGCGAGACCACGAAGTCCTTCAACGGCGTCTGGATGTCGTAGAAGTAGATGTTGGCCACGAAGCCATAGATGCCGGCATCGACGGTCGTCGGTTTGTCGCCATGCACATAGCCACGGCTCGGGATCAGGCTCGCCAGTGCGGCAAGATCGGCGAGCCCGCGGGCCATCGCAGCGTCGGGCTCGAAGCGGCCGATGCCCTGGTAGTAATAGCGCCGGGCATTGAACTCCTTGGCCTTCATCAACCCGTCGTCGGTGAGGCCCGGATGTTCGCGCTTGAGCGCATCGCGGAACTGGGGCCAGTAGCGCTCATCCTGCCAGCGCGAATAGGACATCACCCAGTAGAGATCGTCGAGCGTCCGCGTGACGAGGAGGTTGGTCGTGCGCTGCGCCGGCGTCAGCGCTGCATCCAGCGTCACGCCATATTTTCCGGTGACATAGGCGAGGATAGTCTCGCTGTCGCCGACAGTGTCGTCGCCATCAACGATATAGGGCAGTTGCTGGCGCGGCGCCTTTGACGCATCGAAGATGTGCTCGTGCCGGAACGGCACGCCGGCGAGCTTCAGGAAAGCGAATACCTTCAGGCCATAGCCATTGTTGTCGGCGACGCCGAACAGCGGCGGATAGGAATAGAGCGTGAGCATGGCGGCTCGTCACGTTCAAGGGCGGGTGCAGGCTATCTCAGAATTGGTCAGCTGGAAATGCCAGGCAGTTAAGGCCGCGTGTTGCGTCGCAACGCCTGAAACGATTGCCTACAATCCGTAGTTGATGTCTTATTGCCGTCCTGGTCCCGGGTCGGGCCATTTTTTTGATAACAAATATTTTCAGGGAGGAATTGCGATGCTGCGGACGTGCTTCTCATGCCTATTCCTGCTCGTCTTTTCGTTGTCGGCAATGGCCGCGGACGGTGATCCAAAGCAAAAGGTCGAAGGGATTGCTTCCGAATATGCGGCGAGTTTCAACAAGCAGGATGGCGCAGGAATTGCCGCGCTGTTCGCGACCGGCGGCATCCACGTGAATCCCGCGGGGCCGCGCTCCGACATTGCGGAGTTTTATCAAGGCGCCTTCAAGGCCGGGTTCGACCATGAGGAAATCACGGTGGACCAGGCATGGCCGGTCGGCTCGGACATGGCGCTCGCCATCGGCGGGTATCGCATCTCGGGCAAGAACCAAAGCGGCGCGCCTATCGAGACAGGGGGCATCTGGACGGCAACTTACGTGACCGAGGGAGGCAAGCTTAAAATTCGCTTGCTGTCGGCAATGCCCAAACCGCCGCCTCCGAAGTAGGAGGGGCATCCCCTTGTTCGATACCGCCGCGCGCTTCGGCGCGCGGTTTCTCGTCCCTTTCTGTCCTCAAACCCCAAGGCGATCCAAAGGAGCCTTGATCCTTATCTTGAGGCCGTTCTGCCGCCAGTCGTATTCGATCTTGCCCCCGAGCTGACCAGCAATACTGCGTTCCGTGAGTACGCTGCCAAAGCCGGCGGCTTGCGGCGGGGCGGCAATCATGGGCCCGCCGGTCTCATCCCACTCAAAATGCAAGTCGCCGCCTTGGGTCTCCCATTTGATACGGATCGCCCCGCTCGGCTCCGAGAGTGCCCCGTATTTGGCTGCATTCGTCGCGATTTCGTGCAGCGCAAGGGCGAAGCTCGTTACGGCCATCACGCCTACAGGCACATCGGGGCCGCCGATCATGATGCGGTCGCGCGAGCCGTCGTCATAGGGTTGCATGACGGTTCGCACGACCTCGTCCACCGTCGTCCGTTCGCTATGCGCCTCCGTACCCATGATCCCCGGACGTATAAGGTCCTTGGCCCGCATGAGGGCATCCAGCCGCCCGCGAAGCGAATGTGCCATTTCTTGCGGCGTTCGAGCTGATCGAGCACTAAGGCTAATGATGCCGTGGAAGATCGCGAACAGGTTTTTCACCCGGTGGTTCGCCTCTCGCGCAAGCAACCGTTGATGCTCTTGCGCTTCCTTCTGAGTGGTGATGTCCACCACGACACCGACGAAGTTGGTAAGCTCGCCGTTCGCGTCTCTCAGGCATTCGCCGCGCGCCTCGACCCAGCGGATGGTTCCGTCTTTGTGGAGCAGCCGGTATTCCTGGATGTACTTTTCTCCGGTGGCGACCGCGAGACTCACGGCCGCAGTAGTCCGCTCCACGTCCTCCGGATGGATGCCCGCGACATATTCCGACAAAGGTGCGCCTTTCTCGCCCTTGGCGGGATCGACTGAGAACATTTGTGCGAAATACGCATCCGAATAGAACGTGTCCGTCGGCACATGCCAGTCGAACGTGCCTATCATGCCGGCGGCACTTAGCGCTTGGGTGAGCCGTTTCTCCGCTCTGGCCAGTTCGCGCTGTGCCACAACCCGTTCAGTTGTCTCGTTCACGATGCAGAGGACGCCGCCTATGTCGCCCGCCTCGTTCCGAACCGGGGAATAGGAGATGTCGAAATAGACGTTCTCCGGATAGCCGTGCCGCTCGATGTAGAATGGACGATCCTTGGCGAATACGGTCTCACCAGTGTCGAGGACGCGCCTTAGCAGAGGTTCAAGATCGTCCCAAAGCTCCGCCCAGTTCTCTCGCGCGGGCCGCCCAAGTGCCCTTGGATGCTTCTCACCGATGGTCGGTGCGTAGGCGTCGTTGTAGAGGGCCACGAAGTCCGCGCCCCAGAACAGCACGATTTGTGCGTTGGCAGGCAGCATGAGGCTGACCGCGCTCTTGAGATGTGCAGGCCATCCGTCAATGGGTCCCAAACTGGTCGTGGACCAATCGAGCGCGCGAATGAGCGCACTCAATTCGCTCCCGCTCGGCAGGAAGTCAGTTTGACATTTGCCGCTGGGACTCGTCTCGCGAGTGGTGCTCATTGCATTGAAGCAAACAGGACTTTGCGACCGGAGACAAGAGCCGCGTTCTCCTGCCACTCCCTTAGTCAACTGAGCCAGTTGAGCCAAATGAGCTAACAATGGTTATTCGGGCAATATCCGGTTCGGGTCATGAGCCGCCGATGACGCCCAAGCCGGGCGGCTTCCGCTTTGCCATCGGAAGCCGACGCCAGCGGTGCACGCTTCGGACGGTCAGGCCTTCGAGATCCCGCCGTCGATCACCGGTCCCATCGGCTCGTAGCGCTCGCCGCTGAAGCGCACCAGTTGCAACTGCTCGAGCGGATAATAGTCTGATGGCGAGGTGTTGATCCGGATGCCGGGCAACAGCATGTCGGATTCGAAATCCTTCAGATTGGCCGCCTGCTTGATGATGCTTTCGGACGAGACGTCGTCGCCGCATTGCTTGAGCACCTGAACCAGGATCTGGCTGGTGAGATAGCCGGTGACGGCGTAGATGTCGTTCTTGGCCGCCGCCGGATCGTATTTGTCGAGGAAGGCGCGCCATTTCTGGATGGCGGGATCGTTGTCCCAGGCGGCGTCGACGGGATCCTTCAGATAGGCGCTCGAAATGATCCCCTTGGAGACGTCGAAGCCCGCGGCCTTCAGCGTCGAGCCGGCGGAGGAGGCGTTGTTGCCGATGTAGTGTGCCGGCTGCCAGCCGAGCTCGGCGATCTTCTTGATGCCTTGGGCGGCGAATTTCGGCGTGGTCATGCTCATGAACACGTTGGCGCCGGCGGATTTGCAGCGGACCACCTGGCTGTCGATGGTCGGATCGGCGGTCTCATAGGACAGCTCCGCCACGATCGCGGACGTCCTGGCGCCAAGTCCGTCCTTGAAACCCTTCAACACGTCGCGGCCGAAATCATCGTTCTGGTAGACGATGCCGATCTTGGGATCGTTCTGTGTCGACAGCACATGCTGCGCGAAGGCGCGGCCCTCGATCTGGTAGCAGGGCTGGAAACCCATGGTGTAGGGGAAATTCTTGTAGTCGCCGAACTTGGTCGCGCCGGAAGCGATGAAGAGGTGCGGGACCTTCTTCTGGTTCATGTACTTCATGATCGCCGCATTGGTCGGCGCGCCGAGCGGCGCAAACAGCACGTCGATCTCGTCGCCTTCGACCAGCTTGCGCGCCTGTTCCACTGTCTTGGCCGGGCTGTAGGCGTCGTCATAGGTGATGTATTTGATCATGCGGCCGTTGATGCCGCCTTGCTCGTTGATCATCTTGAAATAGCCGCCGGGCGTGCGGCCGATCGACGAATAGACCGCAGCCGGTCCCGAATAGGCGTCGATGTTGCCGATCACGATTTCGGTCTTGCCCTCCGCCTTGCCCTTGGCAATGGCGGGCGTGCCGAGCAGCAGCGTGGCCGACGTGGCAGCAGTGCCCTTGATGAGATCACGGCGTGTGAGCCGGGATGAACGGTTCCTTGGCATTGTCGTCCTCCGTTTCTTGTTGTTGGCCGTTTTGGCATTGTTGGCCGGTTGGCAGCCTCTGACGGGCATGTCGGCTTGAAGCATTCCATAGTGCTTCAGCCGGATCAAACCAGTCTATGAGTGAGGCGCGGCAGAACTTGTGTGCAGTCGCTATCGCCGGAAATATTCGCGCGGTGTCAGGGTCCGGAGCGGCGCGGCAGATCACATGATCCGCCGCGCCGACGCCGAGATCGATCAGGCCGCCAGAGCCCGGTTCGCCGCGCGATCGTGCGCGTCGAGCTCGCGCACCGGAAACACGCGATCGTAGGCGATGTTAAAGGCGAACGCGTAGACCAGATAGAACGCGACGATGGAGATATCCATCATCAGCGCCGCCCACAGCGAGACGCCGAGATACCAGGCGACGAACGGGATCAGCAGCACGATCAGGCCGGCCTCGAACAGCATCGCGTGCGCGACGCGGATCGGCATCGTCTTGGCGATACGGCCGGTGACGCGGACCAGCGCGTGGTCGAAGCCGAGATTGAACAGCAAGTTCCAGACCGTCGCTACCGTGGCCGAGACGATTCCGATGACGCCCATATGGGCGACCGGCTGATTGAACAGCCAGGCGGCCGCCGGCGTGAAGATGGCGATACCGATCAGTTCGAACAGGACTGCGTGCCTGACCCGGTCGGAGAAGGAACGCATAGACATTTTGAAACCCTTTCTTGTCGTTGCGACCGGGTTTCTATCTGATATTGTGCCATAACAAAGTTAGGTATTATCTGGAAAAGAGATAGATGTCCGTTTCCATGGACCAGCTCGAATCCTTCGTGGCGGCGGCCGAGCAGGGCTCGTTCTCCGGCGCGGCGCGGCTTTTGAAGAAGGCGCAATCAGCGGTCAGCACGCATGTCGCCAATCTGGAGGCCGGTCTCGGCATCGCGCTGTTCGACCGCGCCGGCCGCAATCCGGTGCTGACCGAGGCAGGGGCGCGGCTGTTGCCGGAAGCAAAACTGATCCTCGATCGCCGCGAGCACCTGATCGGTGTCGCCAGCAGTTTCGAGGCCCATGTCGAGAAGCGCCTGGTGGTGGCGATCGACGAGCTCTATCCGGAGAGCGCGGTAGGCGAGCTGTTCGCGGAATTCGCCGGGCGTTTTCCCCATGTCGAGCTGGAATTGCTGTTTCCGATCATGGAGGACGTCAGCCGTCTCGTGCTCGACGGCAAGGCCGATGTCGGCGTGATGTGGCGGCAGGAGCACCTGCCGCCAGAGCTCGGCTTCAAGACCATCGGCTGGGTGCCGCTGCAGCTGGTTTGCGGCAAGAACCATCCGCTGGCGCATGGCCGGGTGGATTGGGAGGAGCTGAAGCGGCATCGCCAGATCATGGTCACGGTGCGCAACGAAGGCACCGAGCGGCATCGATTGCGTGTCGCAGCCGAGGTGTGGTGGGTCGAGAGCCATTGGGTGATCCTGCAGATCCT
The DNA here is from genome assembly GCF_029952935.1 of Bradyrhizobium sp. Mp19. NCBI lineage: Bacteria > Pseudomonadati > Pseudomonadota > Alphaproteobacteria > Hyphomicrobiales > Nitrobacteraceae > Bradyrhizobium > Bradyrhizobium sp. Mp19. The sequence goes on from NZ_JASAUT010000020.1 coordinate 90,781, forward strand.
CAAGCAGGGCGTCGGCTGGGCGCTGATTCCGGCGCACATCATGGCGAGCTCGCAGGTTGCCGATGAGCTCGCCATTCCCGAACTGGAATTCGACGAGGGCGCACATCCCGTCGCGCTAGAAGTGGTCTGGCACAAGCAGCGGCCGGCCGGGCCGGCGGCAAAATGGCTGCGCCGCCGTTTCGCTACGCGGCCGCCCATGCTGCGCATGTGACGGGATCAGACAAACGTGGAGTTGCTCATCGCATGGTGAGCTGACATCGCGACCATGATGTGTTGCGATAGGTGCTGCACGGACCTGACAGGGTGGAGACGATGGCGAAGCAATTGGAAGGTAAGGTCGCGGCCGTGACCGGAGCGGCGTCGGGCATCGGACTGGCCAGCAGCGAGGCGATGCTGGCGGCCGGCGCGCGCGTGGTGATGATCGACCGCGACGCCGCCGCGCTGCAGGCGCTCGCCGCCAGGCATGGCGATGCCGTGATCCCGCTGGTGATCGACCTGCTCGACCCGAAGGCCTGCGCCACGCTGCTGCCGCGGGTGCTCGAGAAGACCGGCCAGCTCGACATCCTGCATGCCAATGCCGGCATCTATGTCGGCGGCGACCTCGTCGATGCGGATACGAGTGCGATCGACCGGATGCTGAACCTCAACGTCAACGTCGTGATGAAAAACGTGCACGACGTGCTGCCGCACATGATCGCGCGGGCGACCGGCGACATCATCGTGACGAGCTCGCTCGCCGCGCATTTCCCGACGCCATGGGAGCCGGTCTATGCCTCGTCGAAATGGGCGATCAACTGCTTCGTCCAGACGGTGCGGCGCCAGGTGTTCCAGCACGGCATCCGCGTCGGCTCGATCTCGCCGGGGCCCGTGATCAGCGCGCTGCTTGCGGACTGGCCGGCGGAGAAGCTGGAGGAGGCCAAGGCGGCGGGCAGCCTGCTGGAAGCGAGCGAGGTCGCCGAGGTCGTGATGTTCATGCTGACCAGGCCGCGCGGCATGACCATCCGCGACGTCGTGATGCTGCCGACGAACTTCGATCTGTAGGGCGCATTTCTGCCGGACGTCGTCTCAGGCGGCGCCGCGATCGAGGGCCGGCGCGGGGTCCTTCTTCGTCAGCCGGCGCAGCGCCGCGACATTGGTGGCGACGGACGCCAGACGGCACTGCGCCTTGCCGTCGGATTTGGCCTCATAGAGCGCGGTATCGGCAACGGCCAGGAGCTCCTCGGCCTCGGTACCGTGCTCGGGCGAAACAGCGACACCGACACTGACGCCGACCTTTGCGAAGATGCCGTCGGCGAGCCGGTAGGGCATCGTGACGGTCTGGATGATGCGATGACCGACGGCGAGTGCCTGCTCGGCGGTGACGCCGTTCGCCAGCACTACGAATTCATCGCCGCCGAGCCGCGCGATCACCGCGGTCTCGGGCAGGGCGCGCCGCAGCCGCTCGGCGGCCAGCATCAGCACCTGGTCGCCGGCCGCATGGCCATAGGTGTCGTTGACCGGCTTGAAATTGTCGAGGTCGAGGAACAACAGCGCGAACGGCCCGCTATCTCCAGCCGGGGCCGCGAGCTTCGCGTTCAGCGCGGCGACGAAGCCGGCGCGATTGCGCAGGCCGGTCAGGGTATCGTGATGGGCAAGATGGCCGTTCTCGCGCTCGGCGCGCATCGTTGCGATCAGCATCTTGTTGAGGCGGAAGGCCGCGACCGTCATCGCCGCGAGATACATCGGCACTTGCAGGAACACGATGAACAGCAGCGGCTCGCCGGCCAGTGCCGCCCCGGGCACGATCGGGCCGAGGCTGAGCAGGATCATGGTGCCGGCCAGGCGCGGCGCGCTGAAGTTGCGGAAGCAGATGCCGCCGACCATCGCCGCCGCCGACAGCGAGGCCAGCATCGCAACCACCCAGTCGCCGCTTGCGAGGCTGATCAGGATGCCGAAGCCGACGCTGGCGCTCCAGGCGACCGCAAGGACGAGGTGCAGATCGGTCGGCGTCGGCCGCCGCTCGCGCGCCGCGCGATGCGCAGCCACCAGCACCGCCAGTCGCGAGAGGCAGATGACGAGTTCGAGGATGACCCAGGTGATGAACGGCGCGGTCGGCTCGCGGATCGCAATCACGGCCGCGACGGCGACCGTGTTGACCGCGCCGGCCGCGAACACCGGCAACGAGCCGTAGAGATCCCCGATCAGCGCCGCGCGGATGTCGTCGGGCACGCCTGGTCCGGCGTCGGCGAGCCAGCGCGTCACGCCCCAGCGCGGCTGGCTGTATCGTCCTTTTTCGGACTGCATTGTTCTTGCCTCGTACTTTCACCTCGCAACTGACCCGGCCGGACCTAACAGGCGTTTAAGGTCGGGGCGGATCGCGCGGCGTGATTGACGGCAGGTAAACTCGGAGGCGATCGCGTCGCAGAAATACCGACGCGGGAGGTCGCGATGCGGCCGTTGCGTTACACGGCGAGAAGCTGTTGCTCTGCCTCGCGGCCCGCGCGCTTCGCCTTCTTGATCTTGGCCGGCGCGAGCAGATTGCTGGCGGCAAGGCCCGCGGTGTCGGCGACCGTGGGATCGCACGACACCATCGCGGCGACGATGGCGCCGTCGATCAGCAGCGCGAGCTGGTGCGCGAGCACGGCCGGCTCGGCCGCGCCCATTTCGCCGGCGAGCTTCTCGATATGCGCCAGCACCACCTTCTTGTGCTTCAGCGCGATGTTGCGGAACTGCTTGGCGTCCTTGTCGTGCTCGGCGACCGCGTTGATGAAGGGGCAGCCGTAGAAGCGCTCCTCTGCGAACCAGGTCTTCAGGGCAGGGAAGATCCGCGACAACTTGGTCTGCGGATCGCCGCCGCCGGCCTCGATCGCGCCGATGAACCATTCGCGCCACTGCCGGCCTTCGCTCTCCAGCACCGCATGCACGAGGTTGGTCTTCGAGCCGAACAGCTTGTAGAGCGTCGTCTTCGCGGTTCCGGCCTCGTCGATGATCGCATCGATGCCGGTGGCGTTGATGCCGTTCTTGCAGAACAGATGGGTTGCGGCGTTCAGCAGGCGCCCGCGCGCCGATTCATCGTCGCCGGCGGTGAACGCCGCGGCGGTTTTTTTCTTCGCAAGCGATTTGGCCATGCGCGGCAGTAAATCGGAGCGCGGCAGAATCATCAAGTCGCATCTTCACGGGGGCGGGCATGTGTGCCGTCCTGCGCTCAAAATAATCGCGGCAGCGCGGCAGATGCACCGCGTTTGAGCAGCCGCGCGCTGATCAATCCGCAGGCAGGCGCAGCTAAGCGCCTGCGGAATTTCGCCTTTTGATTTGGCGGAGGACTGGCACGCTTCGTGCAGGAAACAGACCGTTCGGTATCCTGACCAATTCCATCGCTCCCAGGGAGAAAACTGATGACCGCTGTCGCCCAGAAAACCGCACTGACCGGCTGCCTCGCGCCGATCGACAGAGGCGGGCTCGAGCAGCTGATTGCCAATGGCAAGGCCAACCCGAAGCTGATCAAGACCTTGAAGTGCAAGACGGTGGCCGAGGGCAAGTTCCGCCACGCCAACTACATCCGCAACCTCGCGCCCTACATCGTCGACGAGCCGCCGGGCCTGCTCGGCGACGACACCGCGCCCAATCCCTCCGAGGCCTCGCTCGCCGCGCTCGGCTCCTGCCTCGCTGTCGGCCTGCACGCCAACGCCGTGCATCGCGGCTGGATCGTCAACAAGCTCGAGCTCGAGCTCGAGGGCGATCTCAACATCACCGCGGTGTGGGGCACCGGCGACGTCAGCGAGAAGCCGGTCGGCTTCACCGACGTCCGCGTCAAGGTCGACATGGAGTGCGAGGGGGTCTCGCAGGCCGAGATCGACGCGCTGGTGGCGCATGTGAAGAAGTGGTCGCCGGTCGCCAACACCTTCACCCGTCCCGTCAATCTCGAGGTCAGCGCGTAAACGCCCGACCGGCAATTCAAGGTGCGGAGATCATCCATGGGTTCACTGGCTTTGTCGCGGGTCGCAGCTCAAGATCCCGCACCGACCATTGCGGACGAGGTTGCCCGCCTTGCCCGTCAGGAGCTGGCGCCGATCGCAGCCGCGGTCGATGCCGGCTCGGTCTATCCCGGCGAATTCCTGCACCGGCTCGGCAAGGTCGGCGCCTGGAGCAGCCATGTGCCGCAGGAAGGTCCTGCCGACCTGCGCTGGGCCATCCAGTCGATGGCCGCGCTTGGCGAGGTCTGCGGCGCCACCGCCTTCATGGCGTGGTGCCAGAACACGCTGGTCTGGTACGTCGCCAACTCCACCAACATGAAGCTCGCCGCGCGCTTCGGTGACTGCTTCTCGCGCGGGCGCGTGCTCGGCGGCACCGGGCTCTCCAACCCGATGAAGAGTTTCTTCGGCATCGAGCGGCTGAAGCTGAAGGGCCGCAAGGTCGAGGGCGGCTACATCGTCCGCGGTGCGCTGCCCTGGGTGTCGAACCTCGGGCCCGGCCATTACTTCGGCACGATCTTCGAGCGCGAGGACGAGGGCACCAAGGGCGAGCCGGGCAGCACCGTGATGTTCCTCGCCGACTGCTCCGATCCCGCGATCACGCTGACGCCCTGCAAGCCGTTCCTGGCGATGGACGGCACCGGTACCTATGGCGTCCAGTTTCGCGACGTGTTCGTGCCGGACGAACTGATCCTGGCCGAGCCAGCTGCGCCGTTCGTCAAGAAAATCCGCGCCGGCTTCATCCTGTTGCAGGCTGGCATGGGTCTTGGGCTGATGAAGGACTGCATCAACATCATGGACGAGGTCCATGCGCCGCTCGGACACGTCAACCGCTATCTGCCCCAACAGCCGCTGCAATTCCGCGAGCTCTATGCCGAGTTCGAGAAGGAGGCGATGGCGCTGGCAAGCGATCCCTACAATGCCGATGACAGCTACTGGCGCCGCGTCGTCGCACTGCGGCTGCGGATCGGCGATGCCAGCGTCGCATTCGCACATGCCGCGATGCTCCATTGTGGCGCGCGCGGCTATCTGATGAGCCACCGCGCCCAGCGCAGGCTGCGCGAGGCCTATTTCGTCGCCATCGTCACGCCCGCCACCAAGCAGCTGCGCAAGATGCTGGCGGACGGCTGAAGCATGATCCGGAAAAGTGGAAACCGGTTTTCCCTCGCGACAAACGCGGAACGCGTTTGCGCGGAGATCATGCTCAAACAAGTTCGGGACCACCACAACTGCAACCACAGACAGGAGAGGCTGCCATGACGGACGTTCTGATCACCTCCGGCGAACTTGCCGAGCTCGTCAAGAAAGACCCGTGTGTCATCATCGACACGCGGAATCCGGATGCCTATGCGGCCGGCCATTTGCCCGGTGCCGTCAATGTGCATGACATCTTCACGTTCCTTGCGACCTCGACGCCGGAAGGCATCCACGAGCTGAAGAGCAAGTTCGCGGATGCGTTCGGTGCCGCCGGCCTCTCCGGCAAGGAGACCGCCGTGATCTACGAGCAGTCGATGAATTCCGGCTTCGGCCAATCCTGCCGCGGCTACTATCTTCTGACGATGCTGGGCTATCCCAAGGTGAAGGTGCTGCATGGCGGCTTCGATGCCTGGAAGGCGGCCGACCTGCCGGTGACCACCGACGTTGCGGCGCCGGCGAAGACCTCCTTTGCGATCGTGCCGGAGGCCGGCGACATCATGATCGACGCCAAGGCGGTGCTGGCGGCGGTCGGCAAGCCCGGCGTTGCGATCCTCGACGTGCGCGACGTCGACGAGTGGATCGGCGAAAGCTCCTCGCCCTACGGCAAGGATTTCTGCCCGCGCAAGGGCCGCATCCCCGGTGCGGTGTGGCTGGAATGGTACCGCATGATGAAACCGACCGCCGAGGGCCCGCGCTTCAAGTCGAAGGATGAGATCCTGGCGGAGTGCGCTACCGTCGGCATCTCGCAGACCACGCCGGTCTATCTCTACTGCTTCAAGGGTGCGCGCGCCTCGAACACCTTCCTGGCGCTGAAGAACGCCGGCGTCAAGGACGTGCGGATGTACTTCGGCTCCTGGAACGAGTGGTCGCGCGACCCGTCGCTGCCGATCGATGAGGGCTTGCCGACCGCGCCCGTCGTCACCGGCAAGGCGGCATAGAACCTGCATGTTTGTTGGTGTCCGGCGGCGCAAAACGCGGCCGGACGCCGATCAATGAACCGGATCGCGGAGCTCTCTGCGTTTCGGTGCGACAATGGGGCGCAGCATGTCCACGTCAGATGATCCCTTCGACGCCGACCGCGTGCTCGCGCGATCGGGTTGCGCCTGCGGCTGGCATCGCTCAGCCGCCGAGCATGAGCAGGCCGCGCGCACGCTGCGCTGCGAGCCGGTCGGCGATCTCAGCGAACAGAAGCGTTACGAAGGCATCGTCGCGTCGGCGGTGATGCGGGCGGTGTTTCCGCAGGATGTCGCGCGCCGCGCCTTCCTGAAATCGGTTGGCGCCGCGACGGCGCTCGCCGCGCTGTCACAGTTCTTCCCGCTGAAGACGGCGACAGAGGCGTTCGCCGACGCCGGGCCGCCGGAGAAGAAGGACCTCAAGGTCGGCTTCATTCCGATCACCTGCGCGACCCCGATCATCATGGCGGCGCCGCTCGGCTTCTATACCAAGCAGGACCTCAACGTCGAGGTGGTGAAGACCGCCGGCTGGGCGGTCATTCGCGACAAGACCATCAACAAGGAATACGACGCCGCCCACATGCTGGCGCCGATGCCGATCGCGATCTCGCTCGGCCTTGGCGCCAACGCCATACCGTTCACGGTCCCTGCGATCGAGAACATCAACGGACAGGGCATCACGCTGGCGATGAAGCACAAGGACAGGCGCGATCCGAAGGACTGGAAGGGCATGAAGTTCGCCATTCCGTTCGACTACTCCATGCACAATTATCTGCTGCGCTATTACCTCGCCGAGCATGGGCTCGATCCGGATACCGACGTGCAGCTCCGCTCGGTGCCGCCGCCGGAGATGGTCGCCAATCTGCGCGCCGACAATATCGACGGTTTCCTCGCGCCCGACAATATCTGCCAGCGCGCGATCTATGACGGGGTCGGCTTCCTGCACATCCTGTCCAAGGAGATCTGGGACGGCCATCCCTGCTGCAGCTTTGCCGCCAGCCGCGAGTTCATCACGACGGCGCCGAATTCCTTCGCGGCGCTGACTCGCGCGATCGTGGATGCCACCGGCTACGCGGCGAAGGCCGAGAACCGCAAGCAGATCGCGGAAGCGATTGCGCCGGCCAACTACATCAACGCGCCGGTGACGGTGCTGGAGCAGGTGCTGACCGGCACCTATGCCGACGGGCTCGGCGGCGTGAAGACCGATCCGAAGCGCGTCGACTTCGACCCGTTCCCCTGGCAGTCCTTTGCGGTGTGGATGCTGACGCAGATGAAGCGCTGGGGCCAGATCAAGGGCGACGTCGACTACAAGGCGGTCGCTGAGCAGGTCTATCTCGCCACCGATACCAAGAAGGTGATGGCCGAGATGGGGCTCGCGCCACCCGCCACCTCGTACAAGTCGTTCTCGGTGATGGGCAAGAGCTTCGATCCGGCCAAGCCCGACGATTATCTCGCGAGCTTCAAGATCAGGAAATCGTCGTGAGGGCGCGCACCAACCTATCCACGTCGTCCCGGCGAAGGCCGGGACCCATAACCACTGCAGCCGGCGATTCGGCACGGCGTCTCCCCGCGTGCCTTACCGCGACGGCGCGGCGTATGGGTCCCGGCTTTCGCCGGGACGACGGATTGAAAGAGTTGACGCGATGACCTTCTCCCTCCGTCTCCGCGCCGCCATCGTCTCGATCGCGCTGCTTGCCGCCTTGCTTGGCGCCTGGCACCTCGCCACCCGCAGCAGCGGCACGACGGCGGCGATGAGCCCCGAATACGCCAGGCTGATGGGGCTGACCGCGACGCAGGGCAAGTCGGCGATGCCCGGGCCGCTCGATGTCGGCGCCAAGCTGTGGGAGCATCTGAAGCGGCCGTTCTACGACAATGGCCCGAACGACAAGGGGCTCGGCATTCAGCTCGCCTATTCGATCGGGCGTGTCGGGCTCGGCTATCTGATCGCGGTCGTCGTCGCGATTCCGCTCGGCTTCATGATCGGCATGTCGCCCCTGATCAGCAGGGCGCTCGATCCCTTCATCCAGGTGCTGAAGCCGATCTCGCCGCTGGCCTGGATGCCGCTCGCGCTCTACACGATCAAGGATTCCTCGATCTCCGCGATCTTTGTCATTTTCATCTGCTCGGTGTGGCCGATGCTGCTCAACACCGCGTTTGGGGTCGCCGGCGTGCGCAAGGAATGGATCAACGTCGCGCGGACGCTCGAGGTCGGCACCATCAGACGCGCCTTCACCGTGATCCTGCCGGCGGCGGCGCCGACGATCCTGACCGGCATGCGGATCTCGATCGGGATCGCCTGGCTCGTGATCGTCGCGGCCGAGATGCTCGTCGGCGGCACCGGCATCGGCTACTTCGTCTGGAACGAGTGGAACAACCTGTCGATCACCAATGTGATTATCGCGATCCTCCTGATCGGCCTTGTCGGCATGCTGCTCGACCAGGTGCTGGCGCGATTCACGCGCATGGTGACGTTTCCGGAGTAGCGATGACCGACAAGTTCATCTCGATCGAGGGCATCGCGCGGCGCTATCCCGGCGCGGGCGGCAGCGTCACCACGGTGTTCGAGAATTTCTGGTTGTCGATGGCGCGCGGCGAGTTCGGCTGCGTGATCGGCCATTCCGGCTGCGGCAAGACCACGGTGCTGAACATCCTCGCGGGCCTCGACGAGCCGAGCGAGGGCACGGTGATCGTCGACGGTCAGGGGATCGAGGGCACCAGCCTCGACCGCGCCGTGATCTTCCAAAGCCATGCGCTGCTGCCGTGGCGCACCGTATCGGGCAATGTCGCCTATGCCGTCAGCTCGAAATGGCGCAAATGGGACCGTGCGCGGGTGAAGGCGCATGCGCAGAAGTTCATCGATCTCGTCGGGCTCACCGGCTCCGAGCACAAGCATCCGTCCGAGCTCTCCGGCGGCATGAAACAGCGCGTCGGCATCGCGCGGGCGCTGTCGATCACCCCGAAGATCATGCTGATGGACGAGCCGTTCTCGGCGCTGGACGCGCTGACCCGCGGCACGCTGCAGGACGAGGTGCGGCGGATCTGCCTGGAGACCGGGCAGACCACCTTCATGATCACCCATGACGTCGATGAGGCGATCTTTCTCGCCGACAAGATCTTCCTGATGACCAACGGTCCCGGCGCCGTGCTGGCCGAGATCGTCGAGAACCCGCTGCCGAAGGAGCGCGGCCGCATCGACCTGCACCGCCATCCCTATTACTATGCGCTGCGCAACCATATCGTCGATTTCCTGGTCAGCCGTAGCAAGAGCTTTGCCGCCGAGGTGACCGGTCCCGATCCGCGCCGCGTGCCGATGGTGCGGCCCGGCGTCGGCGAGCCCGTGATCGTCTCGCCGCCACGCGTCGTCGAACCCAATCCCGCGCAGAGCGCTGCGCGCTGAAGCCTGAGGAGGAAACCTGATGAAACGCGAAGACCTCACCGAGAAGCTGCTCGACATCAAGCGCGAGAAGGGCTGGAGCTGGAAGCACATCTGCGAGAAGATCGGCGGCTATTCCGATGTGCTGATCACGGGCGCGATCCTCGGCCAGATGAAGCTGACGAAGCCGCAGGCGGCGAATGCCGGGGAATTGTTCGGGCTGTCGAAGGCCGAGATCGCGATGCTCAACGAGGTGCCGATGCGCGGCACCGGCACGCCGATGCCGCCGACGGATCCCTTGATCTACCGCTTCTACGAGATGGTGATGGTGAACGGCCCGGCGTGGAAGGCGCTGATCGAGGAGGAATTCGGCGACGGCATCATGTCGGCGATCGACTTCGACATGGCGATGGAGCGGGTCGCCAATCCGAAGGGCGACCGCGTCAAGATCACCATGAGCGGCAAGTTCCTGCCGTACAAATATTACGGCGCCAGCGGCAACGTGCCGGAATACGGCTTCAAGGAGGAGTGATGTTGGCGTCGCGGAAGCGACGGCGACGTCATTCCGGACGACGCGGAGCGGCGATCCGGAATCTCGAGATTCCGGGTCTGGTCCTACGGACCATCCCGGAATGACGGGAACGCTTCACGCCACGCTCCTTCGGGCGTGCCCGATCTCACAGGATCGTGCCCGGCGCGTAGCTCGCGGCTTCCGGCTTGGCCTTGGCCAGGGCCTCAACCTGCTCGGCGAAGTGATCGACCTGGGCGCCGGCGTCGCCGGAGTTGGCGCGACCCTGGTCGAGCACAAGCTGCAGTTCGGCTGCGCTCAAGCCGAGACGCTTGTCGGCGGCGAGACGTTGCAGCAGATCGTTCTGCACGATCTTGCCGGTGCGCAGGTCGCCGATGGCCGCGACGGCATGCTCCTTGATCGCCTCGTGGGCGCCTTCACGGCCCGCGCCCTTCTTGACCGCTTCCATCATCACCGTGGTGGTCAGCAGGAAGGGCAGATAGCGGTTGAGCTCGGTCTCGACGACGGCTTCGAACACCTCCATCTGGTCAAGCACCGTGAGCAGGGTTTCGAGCAGGCCATCCATGGCGAGGAAGGCGTCGGGCAGCATGACGCGGCGGACGACCGAGCAGGAGACGTCGCCTTCGTTCCACTGATCGCCGGCAAGCCCTGCGGCCATCGCGAGATAGCCCTTCAGGATCACATGCAGGCCGTTGATGCGCTCGCAGGAGCGGCTGTTCATCTTGTGCGGCATCGCGGAGGAGCCGACCTGGCCCTTGGCAAAACCTTCGCTGGCGAGTTCGTGGCCTGCCATCAGGCGGATGGTCTTGGCGAAATTGCCGGGCCCGCTGGCGAGCTCGATGAGCACGCTGACCGCACGGAAGTCGAGGCTGCGCGGATAGACCTGGCCGACGGCATCGAGGGCCTTCGGCAGGCCGAGGTGAACGAGGACGCGCTGCTCGAGCTCGCGCGCCTTGCCGGCATCTCCGTTGAACAGGGTGATCTGGTCGAGACGGGTGCCCACCGCGCCCTTCAGGCCGCGCGCCGGATAGGTTTGCAGCACATTGACCAGGCTCTGATGCGCCAGCAGCATCTCCTCGCCGGACATCGCGACGCGCTTGCCGAGCGTCGTGACCTGCGCGGCGACGTTGTGGGTGCGCGCGGTGAACGGGACGTCGCGCAATTGCTTGGCGCGCGTGGCAAAGCGGATGAGCGCGGCGATGCTCTTGGTCTCGATGAGCTGCAGCGCGCGGTAGACCTGCAATTGCTCGACGTTCTCGGTGAGGTCGCGGCTGGTCATGCCCTTGTGCAGGTGCTCGTGACCGGCAAGCTCGCAGAACTCCTCGATGCGGGCCTTGACGTCGTGGCGGGTGACGCGCTCCCGCTTCATGATAGAGGTCAGGTTGATCTGGTCCTTGACGCGCTCGTAGCTCTCGATCACGCCATCCGGCACCGCGATGCCGAGATCGCGCTGGGCCTTCAGCACGGCGATCCAGTAGTCGCGTTCGAGGCGGACCTTGCCTTCGCCGCTCCAGATGGCGCGCATGGCGGGCGAGGCGTAACGTTCGGCGAGGACGTTGGAAATGTGATCTTGGGACATCCCGTTCTCTTGGCATTGCCTGAGGCTGGCTGCAAGCCGCGACCTGCGATGAATCGTCAGGTCTGATAACGCCTCGGCCGGGCTTGCGGTGCTGGCGCCAGCATACCAGATTCTAGAAGGCGCCGCCTCGGGCAATCCGGGGCGGCGTTGGCATGCTTCGCGCTGGCCGGCGGCGCACCTCGCGATGAGGGGGCGATCAGTTGAATGCCGCGCGGACCTCCTTCATCGGCGCCATATCGCGGACGAAGCTGAACGCGCCGTTGTCCTTCATCTCGCGGGCACAGCGCAGGAACGCAGCCAGCGCGTGGCGCTGCATCGCGCCGCCGACGCTGATGCGCTTGACGCCGGCGGCCGACAGCTGCTCGACCGTCAAGGTCGGATCGGCATAGCCCATCACCAGGTTGAACGGCTTCTTGACCGACGACACCACGGTCTTGATGGTGGCGAGATCGTAGAGGCCCGGCGAATACAGCACGTCGGCGCCGGCGGCCTCGAACGCCTGCAACCGCTTGATGGTGTCGTCGAGGTCCTTGCGGCCGTGCAGGAAGTTTTCCGCCCGCGCCGTCAGCGTGAACGGGAAGGGCAGCGCCCGCGCGGCCTCGACCGCGGCCTGCACCCGCTCCACGGCGAGCGTGAAATCGTAGATCGGGCGCTGCGGGTCGCCGGTCGAATCCTCGATCGAGCCGCCGACCGCGCCGGCTTCGGCGGCGAACCGGATCGCCTCGGCCGCGAGCTTCGGCATGTCGGCGCCGCAATTCTCCAGATCGGCATTGACGGGCAGGTCGGTAGCCTCGGCGATCACCCGGCAATTCTCGATGATCTCGTCGAGGCTGACGGTCGAACGGCCAAGCGTGTTGGCGACCCCGAGGCTGGTGGTCGCAACCGCCTCGAAGCCCATGGATGCGAGCAGTTTCGCCGTTCCGGCGTCCCACGGATTTGGAATGATGAAGGCGCCGGGCCGCTGATGCAGCTCGCGAAACCGTGCTGCCTTGTCCGCCTGGGTGCGCATGTGAACTCCTGCTGTTGTCAAAAGCGACTGGCAGCAGCGATAGGGCGGTTTCGCCCATCAGACAAATTTGTTATTTCTCTCGATATCATCAGCTTTTTGCATGAGGTCCGGCATGGATAGCGACGCGCTCAACACGTTCCTGGTGGTGCATCGGCGCGGCGGGATCTCGCATGCCGCGAAGGCGCTGCATCGCTCGCAGCCGGCGATTTCGCGGCGCATCGCGCTGCTCGAGCAGGAGCTCGGCGTGCCCCTGTTCGAGCGGATCGCGGGCAAGACGCGGCTGAGCGATGCCGGGCGGGTGATGGTGCCCTATGCCGAACGGGCGGTGGCGGCGGCGCAGGATGCCGAGAACGCCGTGCGCGCGCTGCTGCGCGACAATTCCGGCCCGGTGGCGCTGGCGGTGACCGGCACGCTCGCCGGCGAGCGGCTCTCGAACGTGCTGAAGCGCTTTGCCCGCCGGCATCCGGACGTTGCGCTGACGCTGCGCACCGCGACCAGCGCCGAGGTCAGCGACCTGATCCGGCGCGGCGAGGCGACGATCGGGTTGCGTTACGACCGCGACCGCTCGCGCGACCTCGATTGCGAGGTGCTGTTTGCCGAGCCGCTCTGGGTGGTCTGCGCGCCGGACCATCCGCTGGCGGGACGCCGGGTCGGCAAGCTTGCCGATCTCAGGGATGAGCGGTGGATCGCCTTCCCGGAAGTGCCGGGGCGCCGCGAAATCACCGCCTCGCACGTCTTCGCCCTGTTCCTGACGCACGGGCTCGGCGAGGTCGGCTGGACGCCGGTCGACAGCCTCACGGCGCAGAAGCGCCTGGTCGAGGCCGGGCTCGGGATCGCGCTGCTGTCACAAAGCAATGCGGCGGAGGAATTGGGTAGCTCCAGGATCGCGACGATCAGCGTCGGCGATCTCGCCGCCAGTCACGAGGTCGTCGCCGTGACGCGGCACGGCGGCTTTCTCAGCGCCGCGTCCCGCCGTCTGCTCGACATCCTCCGTGCCGATTTCACCAAGACGAGGGGCACAAACACGTCGCGCCGGAACGGCGTCCGGCGCGCGTAAGAGTCGAGTTGGCCAGTGTCCCGGGAACTCAGCTTCCCGCCTTGACCTGCGCCGCGGCCACCGCCAGCAGCTCGTCCATCTTGGCGCGGATATCGCGCTCGGTGACGGCATGGCCCTTGGCGGTGAGGTCCTTCAGAACCTTGTGCAGCACGTCGTTATCGCCGGCTTCCTCGAAGTCGGCGGCGACCACTTCCTTGGCATAGGCGCTGGCGGCATCGCCCACGATGCCGAGCTTCTCGGCGGCCCACAGGCCGAGCAGCTTGTTCCGGCGGGCTTCAGCCTTGAACTTCTGCTCCTCGTCGAGGGCGAACTTCTTCTCGAAACCTTCCTCGCGCTTGTTGAATTCGCTCATGGCTGAAGTTCCAATTCCCTTGCTGAATGAGGGCCGCCGCGCGTTGCGGCAACCCCGATGCCTGCCTAGATAAGTGGGAGGAATCGGCAAGACAACGAGCCGTTAAGCCGCAGGCAAATCTGGCGGAATCGGCCCTTTATGATAGGGCGGTATAAGTGCCCCCAAGGGGGCACTATCGATTGTGCTGGATGGGCCAATCGGATAGGTTGCCAACAGGCATGGTTCTTGTTCTGTTTCCAGTTGGATTACCCAGGTTCCAGGCCTCCGCGGCAGCTCCGTCGTGGGTCGTAACCCCAAGTCATCCGGAGCACCCAAATCCATGGATTTCAACAAAACACGGTACATCCCAATGAGCCGTCGACGCCGTATTTATGAAGGCAAGGCCAAGGTGCTTTACGAAGGCCCCGAGCCGGGAACCCTGATCCAGCACTTCAAGGACGACGCGACCGCGTTCAACGCCAAGAAACACCAGGTGATCGAGGGCAAGGGCGTCCTCAACAACCGGATTTCGGAGTACCTGTTTCAGCACCTCAACGACATCGGGGTGCCGACCCACTTCATCCGCCGCCTCAACATGCGCGAGCAGCTGATTCGCGAGGTCGAGATCGTGCCGCTCGAGGTGGTGGTGCGGAACGTCGCCGCCGGCTCGCTGTCGCAGCGCCTCGGGATCGAGGAAGGCACCCAGCTGCCGCGCTCGATCATCGAGTTCTATTACAAGAACGACCAGCTCAACGACCCGATGGTGTCGGAAGAGCACATCACCGCCTTCGGCTGGGCGACGCCCCAGGAGATCGACGACATCATGGCGCTGGCCATCCGCGTCAACGACTTCCTGACCGGCCTCTTCCTCGGCATCGGCATCCGCCTCGTCGACTTCAAGATGGAGTGCGGGCGGCTGTTCGAGAACGAGATGATGCGGATCATCGTCGCCGACGAGATATCGCCGGACTCCTGCCGGCTGTGGGACATCAAGTCGAACGAGAAGCTCGACAAGGACCGTTTCCGCCGTGATTTGGGTGGCTTGCTTGAGGCCTACACCGAAGTGGCAAAACGGCTCGGCATTTTGATCGAGAACGAGCGCCCGGCCGGCAGCGGCCCGGTGCTGGTGAAGAGCTAAGCTGAAGGGGCGACCGTGAAGGCACGTGTGACTGTGACGTTGAAGTCGGGCATCCTCGATCCGCAGGGCAAGGCGATCGAGGGCGCGCTGAAATCGCTCGGTGTGGATGGCGTCGCCAGCGTTCGCCAGGGCAAGGTGTTCGACATCGAGCTCGCCGCGACCGACAAGGCCAAGGCGGAGGCGGCGCTGAAGGCCGCCGCCGACAAGCTGCTGGCGAATACCGTGATCGAGAACTATCGGGTCGAACTGCTCTAGGCCGCATCGCACATGAAATCAGCCGTCCTCGTCTTCCCCGGCATCAACCGCGAGCGCGACATGGCGCGCGCGCTCAAGCTCGCATCCGGCAATGAGACCGCGATGGTCTGGCACGCCGAGACTTCGCTGCCCAAGGGCACCGACCTCGTGGTGGTGCCGGGCGGCTTCTCCTATGGCGACTACCTGCGCTGCGGCGCGATCGCGGCGCGCTCGCCCGTGATGGACGCGGTGCGCGACTTCGCCGCCAAGGGCGGGCTCGTGCTCGGCGTCTGCAACGGCTTCCAGATCCTCTGCGAGTCCGGGCTGTTGCCGGGCGTGCTGATGCGCAATGCCGGGCTGAAGTTCATCTGCCGCGACGTGCATATGCGCGTCGAGCGCTCCGACACCCCGTTCACCCGCGGCTACAATGCCGGCCAGGTGATCCGCGTGCCGGTGGCGCACGGCGAAGGCAATTACGAGGCGGACGAAGAGACGCTGAAGCGGCTCGAGGGCGACGGGCGGGTGCTGTACCGCTACTGCACGCCGGAGGGCGTTGTCGACGAGGCTTCCAATCTGAACGGCGCCGCGCATTCGATCGCCGGCATCGTCAATGAGCGCGGCAACGTGCTCGGCATGATGCCGCATCCGGAAAACCACGTCGAAGAGATCATGGGCTGCACCGACGGCCGCGGCCTGTTCGCGGGCCTTGTCCAGCAGTTCGAAAAGGCGGCGTAACGATCATGCTGCGGCGGTGGTGCGTTGCCGCGGCTGCGGCACTTGTGCTTGCGACGTCGGCCTACGCCCAGGACTTCCCGAAGCGTCCGATCACGATGATCGTGCCGTTCACGGCCGGCGGCACCTCCGACGTCATCGCCCGCGCGGTCGCCGACCAGATGAGCGCTGCGCTCGGCCAGAGCATCGTCATCGAGAATGTCGGCGGCGCCGGCGGCTCGACCGCGCTCGCCCGTGCTGCGCGCGCCGAGCCGGACGGTTACACCATCGCGATCGGCAATGCCGGCACCAACGCCGCGACCTACACGATCTATCCGAAGCTGCCGTTCACGCCTGACTCCTTCGCGCCGATCGCCATGGTCGCGAAGACCTTCGGCATCGTCGCGCTGCGCAAGGATTTTCCGGCCAAGGACCTCAAGGAATTCATCGACTATGCCAGGAAGAATCCGGGCAAGGTCAATCTCGGCCATGCCGGTGTCGGCTCGTCGAATTACCTGATCTGCAAGAGCTTCGTGCATGCCGCCGGCATCGACGTGCAGCTGGTCGGCTATCGCGGCGCGGCGCTCGCGCTGACGGATGCGATCGGCAGCCAGATCGACGGGGTGTGCGATGCCGCGGCCTCGGTGTCGCAGGCGATCGACGACAGACTGGTGAAAGCGGTGGTGGTCGGCTCGACGGTGCGGCTTGCGTCGCTGCCCGAACTGCCGACCTCGGCCGAGGCCGGACTGCCCGAGTTCGAGGCGCAGGGCTGGAACGGCCTGTTCGCCCCCAAGGGCACTCCGCCCGAGATCATCGCCAAGCTGAATGCCGCGGCGCGCGCCGCAGTCGCGAGCGAGGCGGTGAAGAAGCGCTTCGCCGACCTGTCGACCGTCGCCCCCGACGCCAATGAGCTCGCGCCCGAGGTGCTGCAGCAGCTGGTGACGCGTGACGTCGCGAAATACCGCGCCCTGCTGGCGGACGACAAGAAGTAGCGGCTTCGCGGCGCCGCCGGACGCGCGGAGCAGAAGCGGCTGTCGGCTTGAGCTGCGATAGACGTATGTGACTCGTCATTGCGAGCGGAGCGAAGCAATCCATCGTGCCGCAAGTGGAGATATGGATTGCTTCGTCGCTGTCGCTCCTCGCAATGACGTCGACAGGCTGTGTACAAGTACCCGCTTCTACAGCCGTCGCAGCCAGCGCTTGACCGCTTCGGCGGGCACCGTCATCGCGGCGACGCCGGCCATGACGAGCAACAGGCCGAGCGCGAGATTCGACGGCACGGATTCCCCGAGCAGGATCACCGACAGCGCGACGCCGATCGGAATGCGAAGATAACCTTGCGCATTCGTCGTCAGCGTGCCGAGCCGGGTCAGGCACATGTAGAACAGCATCAGGCCGAACGCGCTGGAGAAGATGCCCATCACGACGGTGGCGACCAGCGCTTGCGGCGTCGGGTGCAGGGTCCAGGGATGGTCGACGATCAGGGCGACCGGCAGCAGCACGGTGCCGCCGAACAACAGCGAGCCGGCCGCCACGACCATCGGATCATAGTCCGACAGCCGAAGCCCGAAGATCGTGGCGCAGGCGAACGAGACGGTGGCGAGCAGGATCGCGATCTCGGCGAAGATCTCCTTGCCGAAGCCTGAGAGCGCGTCGAGGCCGATGATCGCGACCGTGCCGGCGAGGCCGAGGATCGCGCCGACCAGCTTGAGCAGCGAGGCCGGCTCGTGTCGCGTGATCGCCCAGGTGATGAGGAAGGCGAAGATCGGCGTCGTCGAGGCCAGCACCACGGTGTTGGATGCCGGCACGTAAAGCTGCGCCCAGGTGATCACCAAAAAAGGGATCGTGGAGTTGATGGTCTGCTGGAAGGCGAACAGCTTCCAGGCCTTGATGTCGGTCGGGATGCGGATGCCGCGAACACGCAGCACGATCAGCAGGAAGGCTGCGGCCACCAGCGAGCGCGCGGAAATGAAGGTGACCGGCGGGATCGAGCCGAGCCCGATCTTGGTCAGCGGGTAGGTCGAGCTCCAGCAGCAGGCCAGCGCCAGCAGCAGCGCATAGTCGCGCCAGCCGCGCGCGCCTGGCCTTGACGGGGTGGGCACTCTCGCGGGAGCCGTCACGCCCGTCCTGGCTCTTTGCTTGAGCACGATCTCCGCGTCAACGCGTTCCGCGTTTGTCGCGAGAGAAAACCGCTTCGAATTTTTCCGGATGATTCTCTGGCTGTGCTCTGCGGCACCTTGATTGGCTCCCTTCGCGCATTGGCGCGCGATGGAGCGAATGTAGTTTGGTGGTGAGGCGAAAGGCTAGGGGCGACGGATCAGGCGCGCAATTCCGAGCCGGATAAGCGCGAGTATGGAAAAAGCGACGGACGCCGGTGTGGCGTCCGTCGCGCGGAATTTGCCTGAAACCTAGCGCAGGACCTGGCCCAGCACCTCGCCGTCGACCTGCTGCGGTGCCGATCCGAGGATCCGCATGATGGTCGGCGCCACGTCGATATTGCGCATGTGCCGCACCACGGTGTCCTTGCGGATCTGCGGCCCCGCGGCGATGAACGTCGCGCTCATCACCGGAAGCTCGGGGTCGTGACCGTGGGCGCCATAGAAATTCGGCATCGACAGCATGGTGGTTGCCGCGTTGAACGGCGCGTCGCCCTGACGCGCGACGCCGGGGTTCTGGATGCCGTCGAAATTGTAGCCGGGCGCCATCAGCGCGAACACGTCGCCATAGTCCTGGCCGATGGTCTTGCTGATGCATTGTCCGGTTCCGGCGTCGCATTGCAGCGGCCGGGTCTCGACGACGGTGAAGATGCGCTGGTCCTTGAGCGAGTAGTTGAAGCGGGCATTGGGGTCGACCGCGTTCTTCACCGCGTCGGTGATCTGCGCCACCAGTGTGCGGTAGGTCGCGAGATCGACGGTGCCGCCGACCTCGCGGTTCTGCAGGTTGATGTAGATGTCGGCGGCAGGGCCGGACGTGCGGATCCCGACCTTGCTGGTGTCGATCCCGGCGTTGCGCAGGATGTTGGTGAGATTGACCGAGGTGTGGAACGGCGCGAAGCCGTGGTCCGACACCACGATCACGTTGCTGTCGCGGCCCGCCGCATCGGCGATCTGCTTCACCGCTCTGTCGGCCGTCTGGTAGGCGAAACGGATGTAGGACGCGTACCGCTTGACCTTGGCGGCATCCTGGTTGGCGCCGATCGAATTCGGGTCGGTCGGGTTGGTGCCCTGGCGCGGATCGGTCAGCAGGAACTGGTGCTCGGAGCCGTCGGGCTGCTCGATATAGACCATGACGAGGTCGGCGTCCGGATGGGTCTTGATCGCGCGCTCGCCGATATTGGCCTGGTAGCGCACGAAGGTCTTCACCATATCCTCGAACATCGTCTCGATCTCGACGTCGGGGAAATTGGTGAAGCCCGGGCTCAGCCGCTCCGGAATGCGGAAGTCGGCCTGCGGACGCCAGAACCCGATGTTGTTGTTGATGTCGTCGACGTCGGCGAGAACAGGCGTGTTGCGCGGGATGTAGTTGGCGCCGTAGCGGGCGAAGCGCACCACCGAGAGATCGGGAGACAGCGCAGAGACGAAGTACGCGGCACCAACCTTCGCCCCGCTGCCTTCAAAGAAGAACGGTGCGTTCTCGCCGCCAAACTTGACATAGGCCGGCCCGGTCGATGGCGCGTGGAACGGTCCTGCGGTGATGCCGCGGTTGGCATCGAAGAACACCAGCGTGTCGTAGTTCACCTTCCGATCGTTGGTGGTGTCAATCGCGGCCACGCGGATCGAATATTTCACGTCGAGCGTCGAGGCGTTGGTGCAGGTCGCGGTTGCCGCGGCGGAGCAGGAGAACGTCTCGATCGGTGCCGAGGTCACCAGCACCGGGCTGAACGAGAAATGGCCGGCAGCCTGCAGCGCCGCCACGATGCTCGGGTCGGCCGTGAAGTCGCCTCGCGACAGCGAAAAGCCCTGGGCCCCGATGCCGCCGAACGCGCCGAACGGGACCGTGAAGTCGGTGATGCGGGTCGGCTGGGCCGGTTGCACCACGGTCTTGTTGATGGAGATGTCGGCGCCGTCGCCGCCGGGCCAGGTCGCCGTGACGACCTTCTTGCCCTGCTGGCGCAGCTGCACCCACAACGGCACCGCTGTCGGGTGCGACGATGGCCCGAGCGGGCTCTCGCTGTAGCCGCCGATCGGCGCCGCAAAGCCGCTGATGCTGCCGGAGATCGGCCCGACGATCGGCTCGAACGTGTTCGAGGGGATGTCGTTGTGGACCGCCGTCGAACCGGTCGCGATCGCGATATGTGACACCGCGGTGAGCGACGGTGACGCCGTCACGTTCTGCAACGCCACCGCGCCGCGCCGGCTGAGCCGGGCGAGGCCGCCGTCGCGCGGCAGCACGCCTTCCTCGATGAACTTCTGGATGAAATCGGGCTTGGCACCGTCGAGCGAGATCATCACCACGCGCGGCTTGCGGCCATGATGACCACCGTCATGGTCCTGGTCGTGATCCTGATCGTGACCGCGAGTATCGCCAGCGCCGCGATCACCATTATCGCCGTCTTGACCGGCGCGTGCCGCAGTTGCAGTCCATGCCAGCGACGCGACAAGCGACATCGCCGTCGTAACGGAAACGAAAGTCTTCAATTTCATGAGGATGCCCCAACATCGCTGCGCGAACGCACAAACGGAAACCGTTCAGCAATCTTCGGGGGCTTGCCTGACGCGCATGTGACGCGCGCGCGACGACGCAACGACAGTGCGTCGATGCGTCACAACCGCAGTTCGTATTGCCTCACGCGAAGAACGCGCGTGAACACAACGCGCTAGGGCCGCGCTTTCGATTCAAATTCGTGCCGATGTAACGGCTGGATGACGGCGTGTGCCCACAGCCGCCACGAACTTTACGCCGTTGCCTCCGCCGGCGCCCTGCGCTTCACCCGCTTGATGGTGCCGGAGAAGGTGAACAACGGCCGTTCCGCCGATGTCAGCATGCCCCGCACGAAGATCAGCGACATGCCGGCGCGGGTGACCTCGCCGGTGCACTCGATCAGATCGCCCTCGCGGGCGGCGTCGAGGAATTCCGAGGCGAACGAGACCGTGACGCCGGGGCCCTGCAGCACCGAGCCGGCGAGCGCGAACAGGCAGTAATCGGCGAAGGTCATGAAGCAGCCGCCATGGACGTTGCCGGAGCCGTTGAGGTGCTTCTTGCCGACCCGGAACGCGCAGGTGATGCGGCCGTTCTCGTCCATACGGTGGTAAAACGGGCCGGTATGGGTCTCGAAATTGTCCCGGGTCCAGGTTCGCCAGCCGGCGAATTCGCCCTCGGTTTCGACGTGCAGGTCGGGGCGGCGGTTGAATGCGGTTTTGGCGAGCTCGTTCACGAAATATGGCCTTCAATTATCGGGTTCGGGTCCTTAAATCCGATCCATCCCCGTTGTGCAAATCCGGATGTAAATCCAAGTGCAAATCCCGGGCCGCGGCCAGCTGCCGCAAAGCTCTGGACAGGCCGGAAATGGGCCCTAAAAGGCCTTTTCGCCCCCGTTCGATCTACCTATTAAGGGTCCCATGAACGCGCCCAAGAACGACCCCAGGAACGAGCCCCAAATCACCCCCGAACTCGTCGCCGCCCACGGGCTGAAGCCGGACGAGTACGAGCGGATCCTGAAGCTGATCGGACGGGTTCCGACCTTCACCGAGCTCGGCATCTTCTCGGCGATGTGGAACGAGCATTGCTCGTACAAATCGTCGCGCATCCATCTGCGCGGGCTGCCGACCAAGGCCCCCTGGGTGATCCAGGGCCCCGGCGAGAATGCCGGCGTGATCGACATCGGCGACGGCCAGGCCGTGGTCTTCAAGATGGAGAGCCACAACCACCCGAGCTACATCGAGCCCTACCAGGGCGCGACCACCGGCGTCGGCGGCATCCTGCGCGACGTCTTCACCATGGGCGCGCGCCCGATCGCCTGCCTGAACGCGCTGAGCTTCGGTGCGCCCGAGCACCCCAAGACCCGGCATCTGGTGTCCGGCGTGGTCGCAGGCGTCGGCGGCTACGGCAATTCCTTCGGCGTGCCGACGGTCGGCGGCCAGGTTCGTTTCCACACCCGCTACGACGGCAACATCCTGGTCAACGCGATGGCGGTCGGCCTCGCCGACGCCGACAAGATCTTCTACGCGGCGGCCTCCGGCGTGAACATGCCGATCGTCTATCTCGGCTCCAAGACCGGCCGCGACGGCATTCACGGCGCCTCGATGGCCTCGGCCGAATTCGACGACGCCTCCGAGGAGAAGCGCCCGACCGTGCAGGTCGGCGATCCCTTCGCCGAGAAGCTCTTGCTGGAAGCTTGCCTCGAGATCATGGAAAAGGGTTGCGTGATCGCGATCCAGGACATGGGCGCGGCGGGCCTGACCTGCTCGGCGGTCGAGATGGGCGCCAAGGGCGATCTCGGCGTCGAGCTCGACCTCAGCGCGGTGCCGACCCGCGAGACCGGCATGAGCGCCTACGAGATGATGCTCTCGGAGAGCCAGGAGCGCATGCTCATGGTGCTCAAGCCTGAGAAGGAGCAAGAGGCCGAGGCGATCTTCCGCAAATGGGGGCTTGATTTCGCCATCGTCGGCTACACCACGCCGACCAAGCGCTTCGTCGTCAAGCATGCTGGCGACGTGATGGCCGACCTGCCGATCAAGGAGCTCGGCGACGAGGCGCCGGTCTATGATCGTCCGCACGTCGCCTCGAATGCGCTGCCGGTGATCCGCGGGCAGAACGTCAAACCGCCGGTCGGCATCGCGGACGCGCTGGAAAAGCTGATCGGCACGCCCGAATTGTGCTCGAAGCGCTGGGTGTGGGAGCAGTACGACCACGTCATCCTCGGCAATACCATGCAGCGACCCGGCGGCGATGCCGCGGTGGTTCGCGTCGAGGACGGACCGAAGGGCCTTGCGCTCACCGTCGACGTCACGCCGCGTTATTGCGAGGCCGATCCGTTCGAGGGCGGCAAGCAGGCGGTCGCTGAAGCCTGGCGCAACATCACTGCGGTCGGCGGCCGGCCGCTCGCGATCACCGACAATCTCAACTTCGGCAATCCTGAACGGCCCGAGATCATGGGCCAGTTCGTCGGCTGCCTGAAGGGCATTTCGGAGGCCTGCCGCACGCTGGATTTCCCGGTCGTGTCCGGCAACGTCTCGCTCTACAACGAGACCAACGGCCGCGGCATCCTGCCGACGCCCTCGATCGGCGGCGTCGGCCTGCTCGACGACTTCACCAAATCCGCGACCCTGGCATTCAAGGCGGCGGGGGAGGCGATCCTCTTGGTTGGCGACACGCAGGGCTGGCTCGGCCAGTCGGTCTACCTGCGCGACGTCTGCGGCCGCGAGGAGGGCGCTCCGCCGCCGGTCGATCTCGCTGCCGAGAAGCGCAATGGCGACGTGGTGCGCGGCATGATCCATGCCGGCACCGCGACCGCGGTGCACGATGTCTCCGACGGCGGTCTTTTGATCGCGCTCGCCGAGATGGCGATTGCAAGCGGCATCGGCGCGCAGCTCCTGGCCGCGCCGGTCTCGATCGTGCCGCATGCCTATTGGTACGGCGAGGATCAGGCCCGCTACATCGTCACCGTGCCGGCCGCCGACGCGGGCCTCGTGCTGGCCAAGATGAAGGGTGCCGGCGTGCCCTGCGCGCGCATCGGCACCACCGGCGGAGATGCGATCGCCGTCGCCGGCGAGGCGCAGGTATCAATCGAGAGCCTGTCGCGCGCCTTCGAGCATTGGCTGCCGAACTACATGCGCGGCGCTGCCGCCTGATTCGAGCGAATCGGGCGCTGCGGCGCATAGCAAAGATCTCAATGGCGCGATGAACCCATCATCGCGCTATTTCTTTTGTTGAAGCCGAATTGGGAGCGGGCTCCACTGCACCTCGCCCCGCGTGCGGGGAGCGCAGCGCCGTCGCCATTCAACCTATCTCACCACGCGCTAAGTCGCGCCGCGGACCGCGCGCCAGGCAAAGATGATGATGCAGGCGCCGATGAAGCCGGCGACGAGATAGCTGAGCCAGCCTCCGCCGAGCGACACGCCGAGCAGACCCAACAGCCAGTTCGCCAGCGCGGCGCCGACAATGCCGAGGATGATATTCATGAAGATGCCGGTTCCGGACTTCATGAACATCTCGGCGAGCCAGCCCGCCAGTCCGCCGACGATGATGGCGGCGATCCATCCAACTTGTGGGTCGTTCATCTCAGGACTCCCTAGGGTCAAGCAGTCCGGCCAGCATACCTGAGAATCACCTGGCGGGATGTGACCAAAGGCAGGTTGTGCGCAACTTGTCGGCCGCGAAAAACGCCGTCAGCCCTGCAGCTTGCGCCGCGCCCGGCGTTCGGCCGCGGTGATCAGGATGCGCGGGCCCGGCCCCTGGGCGCCGAGCTTGTCGTCGCAATTGCGCAGCGGGCAGTCGGTCACCGACAGGCAACCGCAGCCGATGCAGTTGAACAGCTTGTCGCGGAGGTCGGTGAGATCGTTGATGCGCTGCTCCAGCGTCTCGGTCCAGGCCCGCATCGCGCGCTCCCATTCGCGCACGGTCGGCGCGCGATCGAGCGGTATCGCGGCGAAGGTCTGCCTGATCTCTTCAAGCGGGATCCCGGCGCGCTGCGCGATCCTGATCACCGCGATCCGCCGCAGCACGCCGCGCATGTAGCGGCGCTGGTTGCCGCCAGTGCGCCGGCTCGCGATCAGTCCCTTGCTCTCGTAGAAGTGAAGGGTGGAGACGGCAAGCCCGCTGCGCCGCGCCACTTCGCCGACCGAAAGCTCCTGCGCAAGCGTCATTGACCAAGCAATCCCGGATCAGAGGTCCTGCATTGGAAATCTTGCGTTAGAAGTCTTGCAAGCTGCCAGCCTTGACCTCAACCATACTTGAGGTTCTATATCAGTTGCGGGCTTGCAGGGGCAAGCTTCCGGCCGACACGCCGGGGTTCGTTCTTGGAAGCGATATGCCGTCCGCATCATTGTCGTCGCGCCGCTGGCTCGGGCTTCGTGCCAAGCCGTTCGGCATCACCCTTCTGTTGCTCGTCTGTGCCGCGGCCGGCTTGTTTGCCTTGCGCGCAGGCGGATCCAGCGCCTCGGCCAAGGCCACCGCCGAAGCGCCGCCGACGCCGGTGGCGGCGATGGTGGTGCGGACCGAAACCTTGCCGCGGTCGATCGAGGCGATCGGCTCGCTGCAGGCGGTGCGACAGGTGATTCTGGCGCCGGAGGTTGCCGGCCGCGTCACCGCGATCAATCTCGATGCCGGCACCGATGTCGCCGAGGGCGCGCCGCTGGTGCAGCTCTATGACGCGCCGCTGCGCGCCGCGCGCGCGGTCGCGGTCTCCAAGGGACGCTTTGCGCAGCTGCAGGAGAAGCGTTCGCAGGGCCTCGCGCCGTCCGGCTTCGTGACCCAGGAGACGCTGCAGCAGCGGCAGGAAGATCTGAAGCAGGCCGACGCCTCGCTCGACCAGCTCGATGCGCAGATCGCGCAGATGACGATCCGCGCGCCGTTCGCGGGCCAGATCGGCCTGCGCAAGGTCAATCTCGGCCAATACGTCAATGCCGGCGATGCGCTCGCGACGCTGACCGCGCTCGACCAGCTCTATGCCAATTTCACCGTTCCGCAGCAGCGCCTGTCAAATCTGAAGGTGGGAGGCGCGGTGACGATCCGTACCGACGCTTTCCCCGATCGGGTGTTCGAGGCAAAGATCAACGCCATCGAGCCGCAGGTCGCCGAGGACACCCGCAATGTCCTCGTGCAAGCCCTGTTTTCCAATCCCGACCGGCTGCTGCGGCCGGGCCTCTTCGTGATGGTGAACGTCGTGCTGCCACCGCAGCCGGACGCCATCGTGGTGCCGGTCACCGCGATCCAGACCAGCGCATCCGGCGAGAGCGTGCTGGTCGTGCGCGACAACAAGGCGGTCGGCGTCGCCGTGAAGACCGGGCAACGGATCGGCGAGCGTGTCGTGGTGGAGCAGGGGCTTTCGCCCGGCGATCACATCGTCACCGCGGGCCAGCTCCGCGTCATGCCCGGCGCGGCCGTCCAGACGACCATGGCGGAGACGCCGGAGAAGGGACGCTAGCTTCGCGAGCAGCGCCCGAGGAATCATCATGCATTTCACCGACATCTTCATCCGCCGACCGATTCTGGCGACGGTCGTCAGCCTGCTGATCCTGTTGATCGGCACCGCGGCGATGGTCTCGCTGCCGGTGCGGCAATATCCCAGCATGGAGAGCGCGACGATCCAGGTCGACGTGTCGTTTCCCGGCGCGACCCAGGACGTCATGCAGGGCTTCGTGACGTCTGTCATCGCGCAATCGATCGCGACCGCCAACGGCATCGAGTACATGACCTCGAACTCGACGCTCGGCCTCAGCCAGATCAAGGCCAAGCTGGTGCTCAACGCCAATGCCGACCGCGCCATGACCGAGGTGCTCGCCAAGGTGCAGCAGGTCAAGTACCGGATGCCGGCCGGCGTGTTCGACCCTGTCATCACCAAGATCACCGACGGCGCGTCGGCGGTGCAGTACATCGCCTTCACCAGCGACACGCTGACGCCGGCGCAGATCACCGATTTCGCAACCCGCGTAGCGCAGCCGCTGCTTACCTCGGTGCCCGGCGTCGCGTCGGCCGACACCTCGGGCGGATCGTCGCTGGCGATGCGGGTGTGGATCGATCCGTTCAAGCTCGCGGCGCGCGGGCTGACCGCGGCCGATATCTCCGCCGCGCTGCGGTCCAACAACGTGCAGGCGGCGCCTGGGCGGCTGCGCGGCGAGATGACCGTCACCAACATCACCGCGGCGACCGATCTGCGCAATCTCGACGATTTCCGCAAGATGGTGATCAAGACCGGCGCCGGCGGCGGAGGCCTGGTGCGGCTCGGCGACGTCGCGACGCTCGAGATCGGCGGCGAGAACTACGATTCCAATGCGCGCGACAGCGGCAGGCCCACGGTCTATATCGCGGTGCAGCCGACGCCGGACGGCAACCCCTTGGAGATCGTCGCCGCCACCGCCAAGGTGATCGAGGACCTCAACCGCGTGGCACCGCCCGGTTTGAAGGTCGCCGACGTCTTCAACATCGTGCACTT
The DNA here is from genome assembly GCF_029952935.1 of Bradyrhizobium sp. Mp19. Classification (NCBI taxonomy): domain Bacteria; kingdom Pseudomonadati; phylum Pseudomonadota; class Alphaproteobacteria; order Hyphomicrobiales; family Nitrobacteraceae; genus Bradyrhizobium; species Bradyrhizobium sp. Mp19. The sequence continues at coordinate 117,934 of NZ_JASAUT010000020.1, forward strand.
CGTCAAGGCCTCGATATCGGAGGTGCAGCATTCGCTGGCCGAGGCGATCGCGATCGTGGTGGTGGTGATCCTGCTGTTCCTGGGCTCGTTCCGCTCCGTGCTGATCCCTGTGGTCACCGTGCCGCTGTCGCTGGTCGGCACCGCCGCGATGATGCTGGCGCTCGGCTTCTCGATCAATCTGCTGACCCTGCTCGCGATGGTGCTGGCGATCGGGCTCGTGGTCGACGACGCCATCGTCGTGGTGGAGAACATTCATCGCCACATCGAGGAAGGGCGGAGCCCCGGCGACGCCGCCCTGATCGGCGCGCGCGAGATCATCGGTCCCGTGATCGCGATGACGATCACGCTCGCCGCTGTCTATGCGCCGATCGGCCTGATGGGTGGCCTGACCGGCAGCCTGTTCCGCGAATTCGCCTTCACGCTGGCGGGCTCGGTGGTGGTCTCGGGCGTCATCGCCCTGACCTTGTCGCCGATGATGAGCGCGCAGCTGCTCGGCGAAGCCACCTCGCACGGCCGGTTTGCCCGTTTCGTCGAGCATCAGTTCTCAAGGCTGTCGCGCGGCTACGGCCGGCTGCTGGCCGCGACGCTCAAGATGCGCGCCGCAGTGCTGCTGGTGGCATTCAGCGTGCTGGCGGCGATCGTGGTGCTGTTCCTCGGCAGCCAGCGCGAGCTCGCGCCCTCCGAGGACCAGGGCTATGTGTTCACCGTGCTCCGCGCGCCGCAATATGCCAGCGTGGATTACACCACGCGCTCTTCCGACCAGATCGAGCGGCTGTTTCGCTCGTTTCCCGAATACCACGCGAGTTGGTTTATCAACGGCACCGACGGGCAGAACCATGCCTTCGGCGGCATCACCCTGACCGATTGGGACAAGCGCAATCGCTCGGCCAACGACATCCAGAACCAGCTCTACGGCATGTCCTACGGCGTGCTCGGCGCCAGCGTGACGCCGTTCCAGCCGGCGGCGCTGCCGGCGGCGACCGGCGGCCTGCCGTTCCAGATGGTGGTGCGCTCGGCCGGCGACTTCGCGACCATCTATCAGGAGGTCGAGACGCTGAAGCAGGCCGCATGGAAGAGCGGGCTGTTCGCCTTCGTCGATAGCGATCTCGCCTTCGACAGCCCGACCGCGCGGATCACCATCGATCACGCCAAGGCGGCCGAGGCCGGGGTCAGCATGCAGACCATCGCCGATACGCTCGCGGTGCTGGTCGGAGAGAACTATGTCAACCGCTTCAATTTCTTCGAACGCTCCTACGAGGTGATCCCGCAGGTGCGCCAGGCCGACCGGGTCACGCCCGAAGGACTCGGAAACTTCAACGTCCGCTCGAGCTCGGGGCAAATGTTCCCGCTGTCGACGGTGATCAAGGTCAACGTCAAGCCGGAGCCGAACCGGCTGCCGCAGTTCAACCAGATGAACGCGGCGACGATCTCGGCGGTGCTCAAGCCCGGCGTGACCATGGGACAGGCGGTGTCGTTCATGCAGGCGCAAAAACTGTCGCCGGGCATGACCGTCGACTGGCTGTCGGACAGCCGGCAATATGTCCAGGAGGGCAACCGCCTGATCGTCACCTTCGGCATGGCGCTGATTGTGATCTTCCTGGTGCTGGCAGCGCAGTTCGAAAGCTTCCGCGATCCGCTGGTGATCATGGTCACGGTGCCGCTCGCGGTCTGCGGTGCGCTGCTGCCGCTGTATTTCGGCTTCACCACGCTGAACATCTACACCCAGATCGGCCTCGTCACCCTGATCGGGCTGATTTCCAAGCACGGCATCCTGATGGTGAGCTTCGCCAACGAGATCCAGCATCACGAAGGGCTCGACCGGGTCGCCGCGATCCAGAAGGCGGCCGCGGTGCGGATGCGGCCGGTGCTGATGACAACAGCCGCGATGGTCGCGGGCCTCGCGCCGCTGCTCTATGCCGACGGCGCCGGCGCAGCGAGCCGCTTCGCCATCGGCATCGTGGTGGTGATGGGCATGCTGATCGGCACGCTGTTCACGCTGTTCGTGCTGCCGACCTTCTACATCCTGATCGCCCGTGACCATCGCGCGGCGGCCGCCCCGCGGCTGGAAAGCGTGGCGGCGAGGGGCGAGATCGCGGCGTGATTAGAGCACGTATCTCGAGCCGGGAATCTTGCGCAGCACGGCCGTGACCGCCCAGCTCAGCGCCACGGTGGCGAAGAACGCGATCGCGGCCTTGGCGAACGCCGGCAGCTCCATATCGAACAGCCAGTATTGCAGCCACAGCACGATCGGATAGTGCACCAGGAACATGCCGTAGGCGTCGCCCTGCATGCGGTCGAGCAGCGTCGGGCCCGACGATTTCGATTGCAGGAAGTAAGCCAGGATCGCGAACAGGATCGAGGCGCTGAACAGCACGTAGAAGCTGCCGTAGATCCCGAGATACCAGCCGGGCAGCGGATCGGGGTTACCGATGATCATACGCTTGATGTAGATCATCACCCACATCAAACAGTAGGGGATCAGCGTGATGCCGGTCCAGAACCAGCGCCGCTCGGTCAGCCGTCCGTGGGCGCTGAGCACGCCACCCTCGAGGTTCGCCGCCCCGATTCCCGCGCCGATGAAGAAATAGGACGCATACAGCAGCACGCGGCTCGCCTGCACCGAAAACGGTCCGAACTCGAACCAGTAGTTCTGGCCGTAATGGATCAGCATCGGCAGGTAGGCGGCGGCACTGACGATGACGAGGAACAGCCAGAATTTCGACGGACGTTGAAATCCCTTGATCGACAGACGGTTGATCGGATCGAGCAGACGCGGCGACACCCGGTACAGAATGCTCGCCGTGAGGTCGAAGGCCATCAAGACATAGACGAACCAGATCGGACCGCTCGGCCATGGTCCGACCGTCATGGTTTTCCACCAGAATTCGGAGAAGCTCAGCCCCGGCGTCTGACGCAGCGCGATCGCGTAATAGGCGAGCGGAATCACGCTGACCGCGCAGACCACGAACGGCAGGCCGAGCCGCAGCAGCCGGTCGCGCAGGAAGATCAGCCATGGCTTGTTGCCGAGCCCCGGCCAGACGAACAGCCCCGACAGGAAAAAGAACATCGCCATGAAGAAGCTGTCGGTGGCGAGCACCACGCAGTCGAAGCCGATCCACGATGTCGGGTCGGTGTGCCCGAAATAGGTGTAGGGGATCACGGCGTGGTGCAGCAGCACGACCAGGGTCAGGAAGGTGCGCGCGCGGTCCAGCGCGACATTGCGCTTGTGGAGCTTCGGTGCTGCCTGGATGTCGACGGCCGGAGCCGCGTGAGCAATCGATTTCATGGTGCCACCAGCCGGGTCTGCACTCTGATGTTGCAATCGGGAACCCGATTCAGCAAGGCCCAATCGGCCGGATCGGGGAGTATCGAGGTCGGTCATCTCGGCGAATCTGTTTCGTTTTTGGAACTGCGGTCGGGTGCGGGCGTTCTCGTCCGAACTGGCGGACGCGCGCGGTTATCCGGGGTGAACAATGACAATTCTGAAATGGGCGCTGATCTTCCTTGTCGTGTCGATCATCGCGGGCTTGCTCGGCTTCACCGGCATTTCCGCTGCCTCCGCCGACATCGCCCGCTTTCTGTTTTATGTGTTCGTCGTGATCTTCCTGGTGCTCCTGATCCTCGGGCTCACGATATTCAGGGTATAGCTGGGATCGGGCCGAGCGCTCCCGACGTCATGCCCGGGCCTCGCCCGGGCATTGCCGTTTTGCAGGCTGGGTCAGCGCGCGACGAAAGGCCGGGCGGGGCCCGGCGCTTGCGGCAGGCGACGATTCCCCTAGGCGACTTCCTCGATCTTCACCTTGTCCGGATAGAAGGCGAGGTGGCCGGCGATCTCGGTCATGGCCGGGAAGGGCTCCTCATAGGTCCAGATCGCGTTGTCCAGCGTCTTGCCGTTGGCCTTGATGCTGAAGTAGCTCGCGTCCCCCTTGTACGGGCAATGCGTGGTCCGCTCCGTGCGGGTCAACAGCTCCATGTTGGCGTCCTGCCGCGGGACATATTGCACGGCCGGATAGCTCGCTTCCTTCAAGGTCAGCGCATGGGTGGTCTCGGCGATCACGACGCCGTCGGCGGTGACGCGGACGCGCTTGGCATTGGGCGTGATGGTGATCGGATGGTCGGGGCCGGGGAGCTTCATGATTCTGCGCCTCTTCTGGTCATTTTGGCGTGATGGCTTGTGACCGATTGATGCAGGTTTAAATCGCTGGGAATGGGAATATAGTGTGCCCGGGATGACCTAGAAGACCCCAAGGGCTAGGTTTTATCCTTAGGTTTATCTGGCCGAGCGGCCTGATTCGAACGACCTGACGGAGGTGGACTGGGATGCCGATGGACGCCCGTGATATCGAATCGATGATCAAGGCAGCGATTCCCGATGCCGAGGTGACGATCCGCGATCTGGCCGGCGACGGCGACCACTACGCGGCCACTGTTATTTCCGAGTCCTTCCGCGGCAAGTCCCGCGTCCAGCAGCACCAGATCGTCTACCAGTCGCTGAGGGGCCAGATGGGCGGCGTGCTGCACGCGCTGGCCCTGCAAACCGGCGTGCCGGAAGGCTAGGGCCCCGGCGGCCAGCAGGCGGGGGCCTCGAGCGATGGCAGACAATCCGCGCGGCGCGATGTTTCGTGTCATCGTGCCGAACCAGCACAGCCGCGTCACCAACGCCGAGCTGTTCTTCGACCTCGTCTTCGTCTTCGCCGTCACGCAGCTGTCGCATACGCTGCTGCACCACTTCACCCCGCTTGGGGCGGTGCAGGTCACGCTGCTGTTCCTCGCGGTATGGTGGGTGTGGGTCTACACCACCTGGGTCACCAACTGGCTCAATCCCGAGCTGACGCCGGTCCGCCTGCTGCTGTTCGTGCTGATGCTGGGCGGGCTGTTGCTGTCGACCTCCATACCGACCGCCTTCGAGGGCCGCGGGCTGTGGTTCGCCGGGACCTATGCGGCAATGCAGGTCGGCCGCACCGCGTTCTGGCTGCTGGCGACGCCGCGGCGCCGGACGGCGGTGCGCCACAACGCCATCCGCATCCTGACCTGGCTCTCCTGCTCGGCCGTGCTGTGGATTCTCGGCGGCTTCGCCGAGCACGAGACGCGGATGTGGCTCTGGATCGCGGCGCTGACCATCGAATATATCGCGCCGGCCGCGCGGTTCTGGACCCCGGGGCTCGGCTTCTCCTCGATCGAGGCCTGGTCGGTCGAGGGCGGCCACATGGCCGAACGCTGCGCCGGCTTCATCATCATTGCGCTCGGCGAAGCCATCGTGGTCGACGGCGCGACCTTTGCCGAGCTGACCTGGACGCCGGAGAACATGGCGGCGTTCATCTCGGCGCTGGTCGGCAGCATCGCGATGTGGTGGATCTATTTCCACAAGGGCGCCGAGGCCGGCTCGGACATGATCTCCAAGTCAGAGGAATCCGGCCGCGTGGCGCGGATCGCCTATACCTATCTGCACATGCCGATCGTCGGCGGCATCATCCTCACCGCGGTGGCCGACGAACTGGTGCTGAAGCACCCGTCCGGCCATTCCGACCTGAACACGATCGTCAGCTCGATCGGCGGGCCCATGCTGTTCCTGGTCGGGACCATCCTGTTCAAATATGTGATCCGCAACTTCCTGCAGCTGTCGCACGGCGTCGGCATCGTCGCGCTGGCGATCACGGCCTATTTCGCGCGCGTGATGTCGCCGCTGGTGCTCTCGATCGTCACCACCGCGATCATGATCGTGGTCGCGGCGTGGGAGTCGATCTCGCTGCGGTCGACGGGGGAAGAGGAATAGCGGCCGCCGCTACTTGCGGCCGGCCGTAGCCACGCGGTGCTGCCAATAGACGAACAGCGGTGCGCCGATCACTTCGAGCGCGGTGAAGCCCACGAAGGGCAGCGGCGGCAAGCCGACCATCAGCATCGACAGCAGCCTGCCGATGCCGCCGAGGAAGATGCCGCCCCAGACCATCCGAAACAGCACGCCCTCGCTCTCGATGCGCGGCACCAGCCAGAGCAGTGCGAGCCCGAGACCGAGCCAGACCCCGCCGAAGAAGCGCAAATTGCTGTCGAGCACCGGCAACGCCGGAACGCCCGAGGAGGCGTAGAGCGGATCGCTGACGCCGAGCATGGTGATGATGCCGGTCAGGATCGGGACCAGGGCGAGCAACGCCGTCGCGATCTGCAGCGGACGCCTGCCCATGATTTGCCCCGTCCCCAGGTTTGGGTGCTAGTCCGCGACCAGCGCGTGCACCGAGAACATCGTGTTGGCGTCGGTCCAGCTCTCGCGCACCGTCCAGCCCCCGCTGCGGGCGAGCGCGGTGAAACGCTCGAGCGAGTATTTGTAGCTGTTCTCGGTGTGAATGCTCTCGCCCGGACGGAACGCAAAGGTCTTGCCGAGGATGCGCACGGTCTGCGCCTTGCGGCTGATCAGGTGCATCTCGATGCGATGGCGGTCGCGGTTGTAGATCGAGCGGTGCGTGAAGCCCGACAGGTCGAAATTGCCGCCGAGCTCGCGGTTGATGCGAACCAGCACATTGAGGTTGAACCGCGCGGTGACGCCGGCCGCGTCGTTATAGGCGTCATACAGCACGCGCTCGTCCTTCTCGAGGTCGACGCCGATGATCATCTGCGCGCCGTGGCCGAGGATCTGGCGTGCGCTGCGCAGGAAGGCCAAGGCCTCGCTCGGCTCGAAATTGCCCAGCGTCGAGCCGGGGAAGAAGCCGACCTTCGGCATCGCGGCGACGGCCTCGGGCAGCGTGAACGGCGTGGTGAAATCGGCCGCGACCGGATAGATGCCGAGACCGGGGAAATCCTTCCGCAACCCGTCGGCCTGGGCTTTGAGGAAATCGCCCGAGATATCGACCGGCACATAGGCTGCGAATTCGCAATGCTCGAGCAGCAGGCGCACCTTGGTAGTCGCGCCGGCGCCGAACTCGACCAGCGCCGCGCCGTCAGGGATGATCGCGGCGATCTCGTCGCCGCGGTCGCGCAGGATGCCAAGCTCGGTGCGCGTCGGATAATATTCCGGCAGCACCGTGATCTGCTCGAACAGCTCGGAGCCGGTGGCGTCGTAGAAATATTTCGGCGACAGCCGCTTCGGGTGACGGGCGAGATTGCCGATCACGTCGCCGGCGAACGCCGAAGTCGCTTCGTCGAACGGATACGCTTTGGCCAAAGCGGCGGCATGCACATTCATGATACTCTCCCGAACGCGCTTACCGGCGCGCCATTGATGTCGACAGTGCTTGATCAGGCATAGTCGGCGAGGCGTAACCCCGTGAATTGCCAGCGATGGTGCGGATAGAAGAAGTTGCGGTAGGTGACACGGCTGTGACCTGCGGGCGTCGCCAGCGACGAGCCGCGCAGCACGAGCTGGTTGACCATGAACTTACCGTTGTACTCACCGAGCGCGCCCTCGATCGCGCGGTAGCCCGGGTAGGGCGAATAGGAGCTGCGGGTCCATTGCCAGACGATGCCGTAGGCGTCGTTGAGCAGGCGGGCGCGCGCGGCGACCTCCCATTCCATCTCGGTCGGCAGGTGCTTGCCGACCCATCGGGCGAAGGCGTCGGCCTCGTAATAGCTGACATGGCAAACCGGCGCTGACGGATCGATCGGCTGCAGGCCGCCGAGCGTCATGATCTTCCATTCGCCGTCGATCTCGCGCCAGTGGCCGGGTGCCTGCCAGCCCTCGTTGCTCACGGTGCCAAAGCCATCCATCAGCCACAGCGTGGCGGTGGAATAGCCGCCGTCCGTGATGAAGGCGAGCCAGTCGGCATTGGTGACGAGATTCTTCGCGAGCTTGACCGGGCCGACCAGAGCGCGATGCGCGGGCTTCTCATTGTCGAAATGGAAGCTGTCGTCGGCGTGGCCGACGGTGTGGATGCCTTCGTTGAGCGTCACCCATTCCTCAGGCCCGTGATGCGCCGCCGGGAAGCGCCACGCCGGATCGTAGGCCGGCGGGATCGGGTTCTGCGCGAAGGCATGCAGGATGTCGGTGTACATCAGCTCCTGATGCTGCTGCTCGTGATTGAGGCCGACCTCGACCAGCGGCACAAGCGCCTCGAGCTTGTCGGCTCCGGCAGTCTGGAAGAATTTCACCACCTCGGCGTCGACATGGCGGCGGTAGGCGGTGACTTCGTCGGCCGTCGGGCGCGTCAGATGGCCACGCTGGTGGCGGGCGTGCCGCGGGCCGGCGCTGACGTAATAGGAATTGAACAGATAGGCGTAGTCCGGATGGAATGGCGTGTAGCCCTCGACGTGCTCGCCGAGCAGAAACTGCTCGAAGAACCAGGTGGTATGGGCGCGGTGCCATTTGGCGGGGCTCGCATCCGGCATCGACTGGATCAGCTGGTCTTCGGGCGACAGCGGCGCGGTCCGGCGCTCGGTCTCGTCGCGGACGGCGCGATAGGCGTCCACGAGCCGCTCGGCGAGCGGCCCGGATTCGGAGGACAGTGACGGGGAGGCGGCGGGAAGGGCGGCCGCGGCAGAGGCTGGTTTCGTCACAGGGGTCTCCGATTCAAGGGAGAGAACGTTGCTTCGGCAAACTGGTTCCCGACGGACAGTTCGTCCTAGATAGGGGCTCCGTTACGGGAAAAAAGCCTCCCCCCGCGATGATATTGGGGCCGTCAGATAATCCCGGCCCCTTTTGGGCGCCCGCAGCGCCCGGCGCATGCCAGATTTCCGCCATTTTGCTTTGGATGCACAATGGTTTGAGCTACATATATAGTCAGTCACGGGTTAGAAGGGCGGGCCGGCCCGTCAAGGCCTGAGAGCGCCGCCCCCGAAGGAAGCGAAAATGAGCATCGAGCAATTCATCGACAACGAAGTGAAGTCGAACGACGTCGTGCTGTTCATGAAGGGCACGCCGCAATTCCCGCAGTGCGGGTTTTCCGGTCAGGTCGTGCAGATCCTCGACCACATCGGCGTCGGCTACAAAGGCCTCAACGTTCTCGAGTCCGCCGAACTGCGCAACGGCATCAAGGTCTATTCGAACTGGCCGACGATTCCGCAGCTCTATGTGAAGGGCGAGTTCGTCGGCGGTTGCGACATCATCCGCGAGATGTTCCAGGCCGGCGAATTGCAGCAGCTGTTTGCCGACAAGGGCATCCCGGTCGACGTGGCTGCCTGACCTTGACGGCGCGCCAGATCGGCAAGGCGCGGCTCGAAGTCATCGTTACCGACATCACGACCCTGCGCGTTGACGCCATCGTCAACGCGGCTAATTCATCGCTGCTCGGTGGCGGCGGCGTCGACGGCGCGATCCATCGTGCCGCGGGCCCCGAGCTGCTCGTCGAGTGCCGCGCCCTGCACGGCTGCAAGACCGGCGACGCCAAGATCACCAAAGGCTATCGGCTCCCGGCCAAGCACGTGATCCACGCCGTCGGCCCGATCTGGCACGGCGGCACCCAGAACGAGGATGCGCTGCTCGCATCCTGCTATCGCCGCGGCGTTGAGCTGTGCCACGCCAATCAGCTTGGCTCCATTGCATTTCCTGCCATCTCGACCGGCGTCTATCACTTCCCGCCGGACCGCGCCGCCGGCATCGCGGTCAAGGCTGTCGTCGATGCCCTGGTCGCCGCACCCGGCCTCACGCAGGTGATCTTCTGCTGCTTCTCGCCCCAAAGCGGCCAGCTTCATCAGGAGGTCCTGGAGGCCTTTGGCAGCCCTTGTGCCTGATGATACCGCCGCTACACTTCCCCGTGATTTCCGGGGAGGGATAGTTCAAATGCATTCATTTCGTTTGACGTGCGCCGCCGCAGCCGCCGCCGCGGTGGTGCTGGCGGCGCCGGCGTACCCGCACACCGAGGGCACCTACGAGATTCCGGCGGGTGCGCATTTCAATCCCGCCAAGCTCGCCAAGATCAGCGAGTTCTTCAAGAACGAGGTCGCGACCGGAAAGATTCCCGGCGCTATCGTCCTGATCCAGCAGCACGGCAAGCCGGTGTATCACGAGGCCTTCGGCGTGCAGGACGTGGTCAGCAAGGTGCCGATCACGGACAAGACCATCTTCCGCCTGGCCTCGATGTCCAAGTCGATCACCGCCGTGGTGTCGATGCAGTTGCTGCAGGAAGGGAAATACAAGCTCGACGATCCAGTCTCGAAATACATTCCGTCCTTCGCCAACGTGAAGGTCGGCGTCGAGAAGAAGGCCGAGGACGGCACCAAGACGCTGGAGCTGGTGCCGCCAAAGCGGCCGCTCACGATCCTCGATCTGATGACGCATACGTCGGGTATCACTTACGGCTTCTATGGCGACAGCCTGGTCCGCAAGGCCTACAAGGAAGCCAATATCTACGGCGGAGATTTCGATCTCGCCGAATTCGCCGAGCGGATCGCCAAGCTGCCGCTGCACAACCAGCCCGGCGCGCTCTGGCAATACGGCCATTCCACCGACATTCTGGCGCGCGTGATGGAGGTGGCCACCGGCGAGAAGCTCTCGACGATCGAGCGCGAAAGGCTGCTCGACCCGCTCGGCATGAAGGACACCGGCTTCTTCGTCACCGATCCCGAGAAGCAGAAGCTGATGGCCGAGCCGATGCCGAACGACAGCGACTTCCGGGTCGGCCGGGTCAACGATCCGACCAAGGTCAAGAAATGGGAGTCCGCCAGCGGCGGCATGGTCTCGACCATGGCGGATTATTCGCGCTTCGCGCAGATGCTGCTCAACGGCGGCACCCTCGACGGCAAGACCATCCTGAGGCCCGAAACGTTCAAGGAGCTGACGACCGACCGTGTCGGCCCGGGCTCCGGGGTCGAACGCGACTTTTTCTACTTCCCCGGCGACGGCTTCGGCTTCGGGCTTGGCATCGCGGTGCGCACCGATCCCGGCACTGCGAAGCCGCCGCCGCCCGGCGATCTCGGCGAGCTGAAATGGGACGGCGCCAGCGGCTGCTATTATGTCATCGACCGCAAGCAGGACTTCTTCTTCGTCCTGCTGGAGCAGACGCCGACCGAGCGTCAGCGCATCCAGCGGACGCTGAAGCAGCTCGTCTATGAAGCCATGGAAAACTAGAGCGTTTTCGAGCGAAGTGGATACCGGTTCGCGTGAAAAAACGCGTTGAAAAGAAGGGAATGACGGCATGATCCGATTCAGGCGGATCGGCTCATGCGCTTGCATGCGTGGGGGCCGCGCGTTCGTCGCGTCACTCGCGTTCGCGTTGGTCGCAACGGTTGCGAAGGCCGGCTCCGCGGGGCCGGCCGCGCACAGCTTCTCGGCGGAAGGCCTCGCCAAGGTCTCCGACTATGTCCGGAACGAGGTCGCGACCGGAAAGATCCCGGGCGCGATCCTGCTGCTGCAACAGCATGGCAAGCCGGTCTATTACGAGAAGTTCGGGGTTCGCGACGCCGCCACCGAGTTCTCGATGAGCGCGGATACCATCTTCCGCCTCTATTCGATGTCGAAACCGATCACCACGGTCATCGCGATGATGCTGATCGAGGAAGGCAAGCTCGCCCTCGGCGATCCGGTGTCGAAATATATCCCGGCCTTTGCCGACATGAAGGTCGGGGTGGAAAAGCGCGGCGATGAGGGCAAGATGGCGATGACGCTGGAGCCGCTCAAGCGCCCCATCACCATCGAAGACCTGATGCGCCACACCGCCGGCCTGCCTTACGGCTATTACGGCGGTGGTATCGTGAACAAGACCTACGCCGATGCCGGCCTGTTCGACAACGATCCCGACAATGCCGAATTCGTGGCGCGGCTTGCGGCATTGCCGCTCGCCGAACAACCCGGCACGCAATGGGACTACGGCCATTCCACCGACGTGCTCGGCCGCGTCATCGAGGTTATAACGGGCAAATCGCTGTTTCAGGTCGAGAAGGAACGTCTGCTCGGCCCGCTCGGGATGAACGAGACCGCGTTCCATGTCGCCGACCGGACGAAATGGCCGCTGATCGCCGAGCCGATGCCGAAGGATCGCACCATCAGTCCGGTCGCCGACGTCCGCAATCCGCGCAAGCCGCTGCGATGGGAATCCGGCGGCGGCGGTATGGTCGGCACCATCGGCGACTATGCGCGTTTCTCGCAGATGCTGCTGAATGGCGGCAGCTATGAAGGCAGGCGCTATCTGAAGCCGGAGACCATCGCGCTGATGGCGAGGGACCATATCGGTCCGGAGACCGGCGTCGTGCGCGACCAGAACTACTATCCCGGTCCGAACTCCGGCTTCGGCCTCGGCTTCGCGGTCCGCACCTCGGTGCCGGTGAACACAGACTGGCCGCTGGGGGAGTATCGCTGGGACGGTGTCGGAGGCACCTTCTTCTTCATCGATCCCGCGGACGATCTGTTCGGCATCTTCATGGTGCAGACGCCGTCGCAGCGCGGCCGGATCCAGCAGGAGCTGAAGACGCTGATCTACCAGGCGATGGGACGGTAGACGTGGCGCGCGGAGGTGGTCATGCAGGCGATGACATTCACTCTCCGCAAGCTCATCCTGGTGGCCGTCACATCTGCCGCCATGACTGCGTGCGGGCCTATTCTGGCCGAAGAACCTCGCCGCCTCGGTGATGCCGACGTCATGCAGCGAATCGACCATGTCTTGAACGGCCTGAGGACGGCGATTGTCGTCAACGGCGATGCGCCGATGACGCTTGCCGATCGCATGAACGAGCTGCACGTTCCCGGTGTCAGCATCGCGGTGATTCATGGCGGCGCCATCGAATGGGCGCGCGGCTTTGGCTCAGCCGCCATCGGCGGTCCGCCCGTGGTGCCGGAAACGCTGTTTCAGGCGGCCTCGATCAGCAAGCCGGTGACCGCCATCGCCGCTCTGGCGCTGGCCCAGGCCGGCAAGCTCGATCTCGATGCGGACGTCAACGCTGCGCTCAAGAGCTGGAAGATTCCGGACTATCCGTATTCCCAGTCCCGGGTGACAGTTCGGCGGTTGCTGAGCCATACGGCCGGGACGAACGTGCCCTACTACCCGGGCTATCAGGCCGGCCAGCCGGTCCCCTCTCTTCGCCAGATTCTCGATGGCACGCCACCTGCGAACAGCGCGCCTGTCCGGGTCGAGCACGAACCCGGCAAGCAGGATCAATATTCCGGCAGCGGCTATACGATCGTTCAGCAACTGCTCGTCGACGTGACGGGGCGGCCGTTTCCTGCGCTGCTCGACGATGTCGTCCTCAAGCCTTTCGGGATGACGCATTCCAGCTTCGCGCAGCCATTGCCTGCGGATCGTTTGACGACGGCCGCCACACCGTACCGGTCAGACGGCGCGCCGGTGCCGGGCGGCCCGCATGTCTATCCCGAATTGGCCGCCGCGGGATTATGGACGACGCCGACCGATCTCGCCCATCTCTTGCTCGGCGTGCTGGATTCGTTAGCCGGTCGGAGCAATCCCGTTCTGTCGCAATCGATGACGGCCGAGATGCTCTCGCCGGTTCTCGGCAGTGCCGACGGGCTACCTCCTGGGATCGGACGACGCGGGCTGGGCTGGCTGGTTCGCGGCTCGGCGCCCAACCGGCAATTCTGGCACAACGGGGTGAACGAGGGCTTCATCGACACCATGGTTATTTTCGAGAACGGCGATGGCGCCGTTGTCATGACCAACGGCTGGGGCGGTCGGATCCTCGTCGACGAGATCCTGCGCAGCATCGCGGCCGAGTACGGCTGGCCGGATCGCCAGGCCAAGGCCGGGAAGTTCATCGCAGTGAGCCCGCAGACACTGGACCGTCTGGTCGGAACCTATCGGTTCTCGCCGGAATTTTCGATCCACGTCACAAGGGACGGCAATCGCCTGTTCAGCGAGGCGACGGGGCAGGAGCGGCGCGAAATCTTCGCCACCAGCGATCACCAGTTTTTCTTCAAAGTCGTCGATGCCGTGCTGTCATTCGACACGGACGGTCGGAACGCGGCAATGCAAGTGACCCTTCACCAGGACGGAACGGACCACGTCGGAAAGCGGCTGCCGTAGTTTGGCAGCCCGGATTTCGTGGCGCTCCATCCGAGCTACGGGAGTTACGCCGCGCGCACGATGTCCCTGACGTGTCCGACCGCTTCCTCGATCATCGCTGCCGTGACGTCGAGATGCGTGCAGGCCCTGATCCGGCCGTCCATCATCGCCAGCGTCACGCCGCGCTTGCGCAGCTCGGCGACCATCCTGTCGCCGGATACCCCGGCGCCGCCGGGCTTGAAGAACACGAGGTTGGTCTCCGGCGCCTGTACCGCGATGCCGTTGATCTGCGACAGGCCGCGCGCCAGCGCCCGCGCATTGGCGTGGTCGTCGGCGAGGCGGTCGACATGGTGATCGAGCGCATGGATGCAGGCCGCGGCGCAGACGCCGGACTGCCGCATCGAGCCGCCGAGCCGCTGCTTCCAGCGCCAGACATCGTCGATGAAGGCGCGGGTGCCGGCGATCACGCCGCCGATCGGCGCGCCGAGGCCCTTGGAGAAATCGATCCAGGCGGAATCCCAGCCCGCCGTCATGTCGCGCGGCGAGATGCCGGACGCGACGGTCGCATTGAGCAGCCGCGCGCCGTCCATGTGGGTGACAAGGCCGTGGGCCTTGGCGATGCGCACGACCTCGTCGAGCGCCGCCTTCTTCCAGATCGTGCCGCCGCCGATATTGGCGGTCTGCTCGACGCTGACGAGCACCTGCGGCGGCTGGTAGCGGGTGCGCGGATGCAGCGCGGCCTGGAAGGTCTCCGGCGTGAACTGGCCGTCATCGCCCGGCAGCTGCGTGATCTGGAAACCGCCGAGCGCGGCATGGGCGCCGCCCTCGCGCGCAATGATATGCGCGGTCGCATGCGCCAAAATCTCGTCGCCGGGACGGCAATAGGCCAGCGTCGCCGCGACGTTGCACATCGTGCCCGACGGCATGAAGACGGCGGCTTCCTTACCGAGCAGATCGGCGACGCGGGCGCAGAGCTCGTTGGTGGTCGGATCGTCCCCGACCTGTTCGTCGCCGACCTCCGCCTTCGCCATCGCCTCGCGCATCGCCGGCGTCGGCCTGGTCTGCGTATCGGACAGAAGGTTGATGCGAACGGGCGGGGCCTTGGGATCGGGCCGGGCAGGGGTGTAGTGCATGGCTTTCCTCATCGCTCCGCACTGAGGGCGGATCCGCTGCTGAAACGCGATGAGATAAGATGGATCGTCATCGCGCCCTGGCTTCTTGTTTGAGCATGATCGTATCCGGAAAACCGCTTCGCGCTTTTCCGGATCATGCTTTAGCGTATAGGCCTCCGGGCGGCGTGACGAAACCGCATAATGATGATCTCGGTGGGCGTCACGTGATAGTCGATCAGGTAGGGATACGGTTCGCCGAGAGCCGGCGGACGCCTCGGCGGCTTGTCGGGCGCCCCGCACGCGGCTGCTCTTGCAGCAGCGTGACAAGTGCCAAGATGCGGTCGCGCACATGGACCGCGCCCTGGGGCGATCGTGTTTCGATATAGGAAAGTGCCCGATCAATCTGAACAACAGCGCGTCGCGTTGTAACGGACGTTCACAGCCCGTGCTTTGCCCACATCGCACGGACGTCCTCGGGCGTTGCCAGCTCGCTGCGTGCAATCTCGGCGTCGGCTTCAGCCAGATCGGCGTCTTCTTCCGGCGTGAGCTGGAGCGGTGGTTGGTCGACTCCGGCAAGCTGCAGCATGATGCGCGCGAGCTCGTCCTGCTCTGTGTCAGGCAAGCTTGAAACTGTCTCGAAGGCCTGTTCGAGTAACCGGGGCATCGGCAAGAAACCTCAACGGGCAGCCATCTCCAAGTCCCGGATATAATAGTCGTCTTGTGGGCAAACAAAAAGGCCCCGGCAAAACCGGGGTCTTTCGGATCTCGCAATGCTGAAGTGATCAGCGCGAATAGAATTCGACGATCAGATGCGGCTCCATCTGCACCGGGAACGGCACGTCCGAGAGGCCGGGGGTGCGCGCGAACTTCGCGGTCATCTTGGAGTGATCGACCTCGATGAAGTCGGGCACGTCGCGCTCGGGGAGCTGGGCCGCTTCCAGCACCGGGGTCAGCTGCTTGGAGGCTTCCTTGACCTCGATGAGGTCGCCGACCTTCAGCTTGTAGCTGCCGATGTTGACCTTGCGGCCGTTCACCTTGATGTGGCCGTGGTTGATGAACTGGCGCGCGGCGAACATCGTGGAGACGAACTTGGAGCGATAGACCACGGTGTCGAGACGGCGCTCCAGGAGGCCGATCAGGTTCTCGCCGGTGTCGCCCTTCAGGCGGCTGGCTTCGACATAGATGCCGTGGAACTGGCGCTCGGAAATGTTGGCATAGTAGCCCTTGAGCTTCTGCTTGGCGCGCAGCTGCACGCCGAAGTCGGAGAGCTTGCCCTTGCGGCGCTGGCCGTGCTGACCGGGGCCGTATTCGCGGCGGTTCACGGGGCTCTTCGGGCGGCCCCAGATATTCTGGCCCATGCGGCGATCGATCTTGTACTTCGCCTCACTGCGCTTTGTCATCGCGTCCTCTTTGATAGCCGTCGCACCCAGCGTCCGGCGTTTGTCAGTCTCGGGTTTGAGGAGACGCGCCCTCCTGTGTACCGGCCAAAAGGCCTGTACCGACAGGTCCGCCTCGAAAGCTCGGGGAGGACCACGGGTCGCGAAACGCATCGCGGGCCGAAACCGGCCCGCGAGCAAGGGTGGTCTTAAGGAGAAAGTCCGGTTCTGTCAAACAAAACGCAGGGCGTTTTGGGCGGAATCGGCGTCAAATTTGGCCAATTTCGTCCCTCAGAGGCGGCTTCCGGCCGCCCGGACCAGCCGGGCATCGGCTTGCGGCCGGCCCGCGCCCAGTTCCGCGGCGATTTCGCCGCCCAGCACCTGCTCGAGGCGGGTCAAGGTCTGCGCGATCAGGGCGGCGTCGCAGACCAGATGGTCCCAGCGGAGCACCACGTCGACGGTGTGGTCCGGCCTGATCACGCCATAGCTCAACAGGAATGGCCCCGGGCTCAGCGCGTGCAACTCGCCGGGGCCATAGGCCGCGACCGAGGTCACGCCAAAACTGCCGCAGAAATTGGCGCGCTGCCGGCCAAAATTCATCCCGATCGCCCACGCCAGGCGGCGCAGCGGCAGCGGCAGGCGCGTCACGCAGAGTATTTTGCGGAACGAGGGGATTTCGTGGAGCGGCGCGGTCTTGGCGCGGCGGATCAGCGCGTCGACCTCAGCGAGCGGCATCTCGTCGGCGGCACAGACGCGCTCGAACAGCACGCAGTCCTCGCCCTTCTCAACGCGCGCAATCGCCACCATGCCGACGCTGCGCGGCAGCTCGTAGAGGCAAGGCCACGGCCACTTGACGTGCAGCGTGCGCAGGGTCGGCTCGGTCCTGGCGACCAGCGCGAATGCCTTGACGAAGATGGCGGCCCAGCCCGGTGCCTGCGCCGCACGCGCACGGGCCTCGACGATTGCGCGGACGTTCAAGGTGCGCTTCAGGGAGACCAGCGGCACGCCGGCCGATGCATGCATCAGATCGGCGACGAGACGGCGCGGCAATGAAATCTGACGAAATTTACCGCGCATCCGTTCGCTTCAGTTCCTTAGCAAACAGGCAAAAATCAAAGGCCCGGCGAGCTCACATGGTTGCTCGCCGCACCTGAAGCTCAGATGAACCAGCTGGCCGAAGACCAAGTCCGTATGTCCTTTAGCGCCAGCATAGCGGCGCCACCGGTCTCCGTCACAGTCGAGCCGCCGCCGCGCATGAGGG